>JAGGXZ010000190.1 GCA_021162805.1 Candidatus Poribacteria bacterium | reverse complement strand
GATTGGAGGTGTGGTTCTCCCGCTTGATGATTGCCTTCATCCTGTATTTGAGCCGAGTTTTGTCAGTCAATCAGATAAATGACCTATAAGGTGCGGACGGTAGCTTTAAAGACCTCCACTACACTCAGCGATAACATGAGCGATCACGGATATCGTCCATCGTCAAGCGGTCTCGACCTTTACGGGTTCCCCCAATTCCGCCGATTTGACGATGGCCTCTGAAACCCTCACCACCTTCAGCCCGTCCTCGCCCGATGACCACGGTTCCTCGTCGTTCAACACGCACTCCACGAAATGCCTGATCGCCTCGACGACGAAGCCGACCGGATGGCCGTATACGTCGAGCTGAAGCGTGCCGGGGATCGAGAAGGATTGAGAGGTGGCCTTTTGAATCATCGTCTGCTGGGCATCTATCGAGATGCTTCCCGCCGTGAAGATCAGCTCCATCTTCGAGTCAACCACCGTGGGGCGCGTCTGAGGCAGAACCCAGCAGGACTCGAAGTTACCCACCGCCCCGTTTTCAAATTCGGCGAGGACGGCGTAGAAGTCAGGGGTATCGATCCCCATACCCTTAAGCACCTTCGATCTCGCCACGGCATAGACCCTCTCCACCTCGCTGTTGAAAAGCCACCTGACCCGATCGATCGTATGGCTCATCAGCCAGAAGGGAAGCTTAGTATGGCGTGACCACCTGCCGATCATGCTTGTGGGCACGTAGATCGTGTTGCTCAACCTCGCGTAAGCGTACAACGGTTCCCCCATCTCGCCCGATTCAACGGCCTCCTTGGCTATAGCCATATAGGACATCCACCTGTTTGAGAAGTTCACCATCATCTTGACGCCGGCCTTTTTGGCCGCCTCGACCATCTCCTCGGCCTCCTCAACCGATGTGGCGAGCGGTTTTTCCACCAGAACGTGTTTGCCGGCCTCCACCGCAGCCAAAACGGGATCACGGTGCAGGTGATCGGGCGTTACCACCGCCACAGCCTCCAGATCCTCCCTCTTGAGCATCTCCCGATAATCCGTGTATCTTCCCCTGATCTCATATCTATCTCCGATTTCCTTAAGTCGGGATTCGTTAGGATCGGCTATCGCTACAACCTTGACATTTGGAAGAGAGGAGAGGCATTTAACGTGCGTTTCACCTTGAATCCCGACTCCTATAACTCCCATTCTAAGGATATTCCCCATTTCTCCAACCTCCTATCAGATCTGGGAGATATCAGATAAGCTCGGACATCTCCCAGATGCCGTTTAAAACGAGATCGGGTTTAACTTCGGATTTCTCCAAATCCTCCCGTTTTGTGACTCCCGTCAGCACCAGAATCGAAAAGATGCCAGCGCTTTTTCCCATAGCGATATCCGTGCTGAGCCTGTCGCCCGTGATAACGCATCTCTGAGGCGGCAGGTTTAAACGCCTCATCGCCTCCTCAATCATGATGGGTGAGGGTTTTCCAACGATCACCTCCACCTTTCTACCCGAGCAAGCTTCCAGAGCAGCTATGATGGAGGCACAGTCGGGAAACTCTCCCCCGTCCATGGGGCACGTCGGATCGGGATTAGTTGCGATGAGAAAAGCGCCTCTCTTCGCCGCTCGATAGGCTGTCAGGAGCTTGGCGTAGTTGAAGGTTCTGTCCATCGCCAGCACTACCACCTCGATCTCCTCCGGATCATCGGTTATTCGAAAGCCCGCCCCTTCAAGCTCATCGATCAACGTTCTCTCCCCTATCGGGAAAACCCTGGCGCCGGGTTTAATCCTGCTGAGATATCTGACCAGAACGAGGGAGGAGTTGATCACCTCATCGGGCGACGTTTCTATGCCGAACACCGTCAGCTTTTCGGCATATGACTCCCTTGTGGCTATAGGCTTATTGCTGACGAAGAGCACCTTTCTACCGTCCGATCTGAGGCTCTCAATGACCTCTTTGGCGCCTTTGATCGGCCTCTCTCCGAGGTAAACCGTGCCGTCAAGATCGAATATGAACCCCTCAAACTCCTTGAGAATCAGTCTCTCAACCTCCTCAAGCTCATCGGTTATCACTTGAAAAATTCTCAAGGCTAAGGTTATCAAATCTCTCGGGCTATTTCAAGTGTAGTAGTATCTATGGCCAATTGTCCGCCGTCCACAGCTCAACCGTCATTTGTAGTCATTAAGTCATTCGGCTTCGCCGTCATTTAAATGACGATCGCTCTTATTTCCCCTGAGTGTAGCGGTTATCCATGAGGAGGAACGAGGAGAAGGGAAATCCGTTGCACGTTCAACGCTTAACGTTGTAACGTTTTCCGCTCCTGGTTCCTCTTTCCTTTTCGCCCTGAGAAATAAGCATTTCTGACCTCTCAGTTCTCTGCTACACTTAACGATAATATGAGCGAAGTTATTAGGAGGGCAACAGCATGAAGGCTGGGAAGTTACCCCTTCTGACGAGGGCATTGGTCGAGGGGGAAGAGTTCAGGGAGAGCCACAGGTTCATCGAGCTCCCAAAGGAGAACGCCTTTGATCTGCCCGTCAAATACCTCCAGATAGGCATAGGCGGGTATATCAGGGGTCACGCGGATTACTTCCTCGACGTCCTGGGCGAGGGTAGGATCATAGCAGTACAGCCCAACTCCGTGGAGGTCCCCAGGCTGCTCAAGCGCCAGGACGGGCTGTATACCCTCGTATCGGTATCCGGGACGGAGGAGCGGCCCGATTACAGGTATAGAATCATCTCCTGCATCGCGAAGCCGCTGGCGGCAAGGGTGGAATGGGAGGAGGTGATGAAGGCCGTCTCTTCCCACCCCCTGGAGCTCATACTGATGGTGGTGACGGAACAGGGGGTGAAGACGGACGAATCGGACACCGATTTCGAGGGATTCCCGAAATCCGCCATCGGTAAGCTCACGAAGATCCTATACACCCAATGGCTGCATTTCCCCGAGGCCAAGATCACCGTCCTCGACACGGATAACGTCTCCGATAACGGACGGGTCGTTCGGAACTCAGTCATGAGGATGGTTGAGGATATCTGGAGGGGACAACTGGATGATCGGTTCAAAGGGTGGCTCTCAAGTCATGTGGCGTTCCCGATAAGCCTGTGTGACAGGATGGTTCCGGGCGGAAGGGGGAGGATATCCGATGAAAGGATGAGAGGGTTTTGGGATGAGCTGGGGTATCGGGATGAGTGTCTGATCACAGCCGAACCCTTCAGGATGTGGGTGATAGAGGATTGGTTTGCAGGAGCGAGGCCGGATTTCGAGAGGGCAGGGGTGAAGGTTAGGATCACCATCTACGATTCCGCCGGGAATTTGATCCGCACAATAGAGCTTGGACGCCTCAAACCCGGTTATTACATCGACAAAGGTAAGGCCGCTTATTGGGACGGCAGGAACGAGCTGGGCGAGAAAGTGGCAAGTGGGGTTTATCTCTACCAGATTCAGGCTGGTTCGTTCAGAAAGAAAGGAAGGATGGTCCTTTTGAAATGAGGGATGAATCAGGGTAATATTTTACCTTGCAGGTGAGGGTTTACTCAATGTCGCGAAAAGCCCTGTCCTGTGGGCGGGGATGAGTGCGACAATACGATCTTAAAGATCGTCGCGAAGCAACACCACTTTAAGAGCAAGTGCAGTCTGCACGCATTACGTTTTCCTCATGGGAGTAAGAACTTCTCTTGCTGAAGGCGGGGTTTTCAACCCCGCCGAAAACATTCTCCAAGCCAATCGCCCTCAACGATCCTTATCCAGGGGACGGCCTGGAAATCCGAGTCCGCTGTGGCTATATAACGTAGGTTGTACCGTCTCATAAGGGCAACCGTAAGGGCATCATTCCCAATTAATCCGTACTCCCTCTGAATATCTATAATCCTCAGGAGATCCGATCTGGCAGGTTCAACGACGTCAAAGATATCGAATAGTTCCTTCAGCAACTCCATATCATCGGCGATCTCCTTGGCCTTCCCCTTATCCTTTCTAAGTCTTTCAAGTATTTTGCTTTTCCACCCATACCTTTTAGCGGCGGATGCCAAGGCATACTTGAAAAACACCTCATCCATGACCCTGAGTGAGGTGATAAGGCGGATACGCTTTTTCTCCCCCATCTCAAGCAAAGAGGTGGCATCATCCGAAAGCCCGCCGAGATGATAAAGGATCACGTTTGCATCCACGAAGATGGACCTATTAATCAAGGTAGAAAAGTGATTCGTCATCGGCCATCTCCCTGACGAGTTCCCTCACCTCTGCAACGAGCCCTTTTGTCCTTCTCACAGCGCTCTCCTCCTGGGATTTCACAATCAAGGCGAGAGCCCTTTTCTGAATCTCCTTATAGGAGTAGGAACCTCTCTCACGGAGGAGCTCTTCAACGGCCCTTCGGATAAAAGGCTTAAGCCTCTCAGGGGTTTTCACCCTCCTCTCCTCTCCTAGCCTATTGTGAGCCGGTTTCACGGGAAACCCCATCTCCTTCAAGACCTCGGCGATATAGCAGGACTTGATAGAGTTCGGGCTGGTAATAGGCATACGATCTCCTCCTTCGTTGTAGGATCTATAATATCCTAGAATCTAAAATTTAGATTGTCAAGTATAACTCCTCTCGTTTTTGGGGCCTCAGATCGAGCTCTTGATAAAACCATCGAGCAGATGAGGCGTTGACTTTCACTCCCTTTGTAACGTAGAATGATGATTGGAAAGGCGGACTGCACAGGTGGTGCATGATTTAAAAGTCTCAGGAGGAGATAAAAAACCTGGAGTTTATCTACGAGGTGAACCGTGTTTCGTTACTACGTCGGCATGACCCATGAGGGATTAGCGTGGGTCCTGGATGAGAGGTTCAAGGACATGTACCTCTCACCTGAGGTGGCGGCGAGATGTTATTCGGAGGGGGTGAAGGCGGCAAGGGAGAGATATGGCGACTTCGTTCACATGCCCTCTCCCATGACGCCGCCGATCTCCTACATCCACCTGACCGCCCTGGGAGCCGTTCTCCAGTTCCCTCAAGAGGACGGGGAGCCGAACGTCAGACCCGCCGGGTTTTCATCCTTGGATGAGGCGATAGAGGCGGTCGAACGTCCGGTGAACTTCGTCGATTGTAGATGGGTTAAGGATAGACTTGAGTTTGCAAGGAGGATGGAGGAGATCTTAGGTTGCCGCGTTCGAACTCACCTTGGCGTTGAAGGGCCGATAACCACCGCCGTTCTGCTTTACGGGACGGAGCTTTACGCCGAGCTTATCGAGGAGCCGGAGAGAAGCAAACGGCTGCTTAAGGCGATCACGAACTCCATCATAGACTTCATCAAGTTCACACGTCAACTTGAGGGATTACCTGAACGAAGCCCATCCCATGGGATCTGCGATGACCTCTCAAGCCTTATCGGGCCGGGGCTTTGGGGGGAATTCGTCCTTCCGTTTTGGGATCGGATATACAATGCGTTCGACGCTCAGAGACGATATCTACATTGCGAAAACCTGTCGGAGGATCACCTGCCGCTTCTCAACACGATAGGACTTTCCGAGTTTGACCCGTCTCACGCCCCGAAGCTTCACCCTTCGATGCTCAAAAGGCATCTCAAGATGCCGTGGAGATGGCGCGTTCAGCACGTTCACGTGAATGAGGGGTTTGACAGAATGAGAGAGGTGATGGAGGAAGCGGTCGAGAACGGGGCTTCCGTGCTTTCCCTTTACATCGCTGATGGGATTTCACCTGAACACGTGCGGTTTTTCGTCCGAACAGCGGAGGAACTTGGGGGGAGGGCGATTTAGCCCTTATCGGACAAACGCCGCATCCTTTGCATGACAGGGAGGAATAGGGTTAAAGTGGGGATGATCTTTGACATCAAGCGTTTCGCCGTTCATGACGGCCCGGGAATCCGAACCACGGTTTTCCTCAAGGGGTGCCCGCTGCGATGTCTCTGGTGCCATAACCCTGAGGGGATATCCCGAAGGCCACAATTGGTCTTCACCCCTCAAAGATGCATCGGCTGTGGACGATGTCTCGATCTCTGTCCTCAGGGCGTTCATAGTTTCGTCGATAGCCGACACCTGATCGAGTGGGAACGCTGTCTGGGTTGCGGCATATGCGTGGAGGAGTGCTACTCCGAAGCCCTGCGGATAGCCGGTCGTGAGGTGAGTGTGGAGGAGGTGATGGATGAGGTTCTATCCGATCGGCCCTTCTATGAGACGTCCGGAGGCGGAATGACCCTCTCCGGGGGAGAGCCGCTGGTTCAACCCCGGTTCGCCCTCGCTTTGCTTCAAGCCGCCAAGGGAGAAGGGATACATACGGCCCTCGACACATCGGGTTTTGCACCTTGGGAGCATCTGGAGGAACTCCTGCCCTATACGGATCTCGTTCTCTACGATCTGAAACATATGGATGAGGGGCGTCATATGGCCCTAACAGGGGTCTCCAACGGACGGATACTGGAGAACCTCCGCCGGTTGGATAGCGTTGGAAAACGAATCTGGATTCGGATCCCGCTTGTGCCGGGCTATAACGACGAGGATTCGAACTATCACGCCCTTGGCCGTTTTCTGTCGGATCTGAAAAATGTAGAGAAGATCCAGATCCTGACCTATCACAAGCTGGCGGAATCAAAATATGAGAGCATCGGGCGGAGATATCCCTTGAAGGGTCTGGAGCCGCCCGCCAAAGAGTGGGCTGAGTCGCGAAAGAGGATACTGCTTGACTATGGGCTCTCACAGACGGTCATTGAGTAGATCAATCCATCAGGAGGGGAGAAGATGTCCGGAGAACGTTTCAAGGTGGCGATCATCGGCACGGGGATGATCGCCAACGCGGGTCACATACCCGCCTGGAAGAACTTAAAGGATGACGTGGAAATAGTGGCCGTGGCCGACATCCTCGAGGAGAGGGCTAAACTGGTGGCTGAGACACACGGGATACCCCGCGCTTATAGCGATTGGCGTAGGATGCTCGAAGAGGTCAAGCCGGATATCGTCTCCATCTGCACGCCCAACGCCTATCACAAGGAGCAGACCATCGCCGCTCTAAAGGTTGGAGCCCATGTCCTTTGCGAAAAACCCGTGGCGACCTCATATGCGGATGCGCTTGAGATGTTCGACGCCGCGGAAGCTGCCGGCAGAGTGCTCTTCGTCGGGCAAAGCGCCCGGTTTTCCAACCGATCCAAAGCCGCTAAGGAGATCGTCGATATGGGGAAGCTGGGAGAGATGTACTACGCCGAGACATACTACATGCGACGACGCGGGATCCCGAAATGGGGTCAGTTCCATATGAGGAAGCACTCGGGCGGAGGACCGATATACGATCTGGGGGTCCACATGATCGACCTGATATTCTGGCTTATGGGCAATCCCAAGGTTGTGGCTGTGAGCAGCATGACCTATACGAAATTCGGGGACAGGGATGAAGGGCTTGCCACCTCACTGGCCGAAAGCGGCGCTCCCTTGGGGGTTCTCACACCGAGGCCATATGATCATCGCGAGTTCGATGTCGAGGATATGGCAGTGGGGTTCATTCGGCTGGAGGGCGGAGCCACGGTGGCCTTCAAGACGAGCTGGGCGGCGAACATACCGCAGAACGCCAACTACGCTATGATCCTGGGTACCGAGGGCGGGTTGATACTCGATCCCCTGACCTTGGTCACCAATATGGGTCGATATCAGGTCAACGTCTCCTTCCAGATTCCACCCGATAGAGACGTGGAGTTCAGCGACCACTGGGAGGAGACGGCGCATTTCATCAGAGTTCTCAGGGGCGAGGAGGAGCTGATCGTCAAGCGGGAAGAGGTTCTCAACGTCATGCGCACGCTCGACGCCCTATACCAGTCCGCCGCCGAGGGCCGGGAGATATGGATCGAGGAGGCTAAGGGGAACCCCGCTTGAATATACGAGCGTTAGAGGGGAGAGGAAAGCGATGGAAGTAGGTTGACATATCGTGGGGGATCGGGTATATTCAATAAAACCGAACACCGATGTGTTGAGGTGAGACATGTTTAAGAATCTCAGTCCAGGCGCTATAGGGATAAGTGCCGATCTCGCTCAGTCTATAGAGCTCGCCCAAAAGACCGGATTCGAAGGCGTGGAGGTCAATATAGGTGAAATCGCACGCCTCATCCAGGAGAAGGGGCTGGATCACGTCAAAGGGATGTTCGAGGAATCCGGGATAAAGCCGGGCGGATGGGGACTGCCCGTCAACTGGCGGGGAGATGAGGAGAAATTCAAGGCGGATCTGGAAAGGCTGCCGAAATTGGCTGAGGCAGGGGCGGCGATAGGGTGCAGGCGCGTCTTCACCTGGGTCATCTCCTTCTCCGATGAAAGGCCGTTCGAGGAGAACTTCAAATGGCACATCGCTAGGTTCCGCCCGATAGCCGAGATACTTAAGGAGCATGATTGCTGGCTCGGACTGGAGTTCCTCGGGCCCAAGACGATCAGACAGGGGCATAAATACGAGTTCATCCACACGCTGGACGGCATGTTGGAGCTTTGCGATGCGATAGGAACGGGTAACGTCGGGCTTCTGTTGGACAGTTGGCACTGGTATACATCATACGGGACTATCGAGGAGATAACCAAGCTTAAACCGGAACAGGTGGTATACGTTCACATAAACGACGCCCCCGAAGGGGTGCCCATAGACGAGCAGATAGATAGCATCAGGCGTCTTCCGGGCGAAACGGGGGTTATAGATCTGATCGGATTCCTCAGGGCGCTCAAGCAGATAGGCTACGACGGTCCCGTGACCCCTGAGCCGTTCAGCGATAAGGTTAGAAAACTGGAGCCGGAGGAGGCGGCGAGTCTGACGATGCGATACCTCGATGAGGTATGGAAGAAGGCGGAGGTCTAGGTGAACATGTCGGATGTCCTTCAGGAGATAAGGGAGTCGATAGACGAGATAGATGAGAAACTGGTGGAGCTGCTCAATGAAAGGGTGAGGCTCGCCCTGAAGGTCAAGGAGGTTAAATCTCAGCTCAACGCTCCCATCTACGCGCCACATAGGGAAAAGGAGGTGCTGGAGAGGATCGTCCGGATCAACAGGGGGCCTCTGCCTGATAGGGCGGTAGAGGCGGTTTATCGGGAGATCATCTCCGCCACAAGGGCCCTCGAACGCCCTCTGAGGATCGCCTTCCTCGGCCCTGTGGGAAGCTTCGGCCATGAGGCGGGACTGAAACACTTCGGCTCGATGGCGGAGTACATCCCCATCGCCTCTCAACCCGATATATTCAGAGAAGTCGAGGTAGGACGGGCTGACTATGGGATCGTGGCGATAGAAAATTCCATCCGCGGCTCGGTTGCTGAGACGCTGGATGCTTTTCTGACGACGGAGCTCAAGATATGTGCCGAAGTTCTGATGCCCATACATCACCATCTGCTTTCAAAGGTTCATGACCTTGAGGAGATCAAACGGGTATACTCCCATCCTCAGGCCCTGGCACAGTGTAGGGAGTGGCTGGATGAGCACCTGAAAGATCTTCCCCGAATACCCGTCGCCAGCACCTCTGAGGGGGCGGCGATAGCAGCCAGAGAGAAGGGATCGGCGGCGATAGCCAGCAGATTAGCTGCCGAGATACATGGGCTCAACCCGCTAGCAGAGCATATCGAGGATAACCCCGGGAACACCACGAGGTTCCTGGTCATCGGCCATCACTACGCCGAACGGAGCGGTGACGATAAGACATCCTTCATCTTCTCCGTCAAACATCACGCGGGAGCGTTGATGCACGCCTTGGAGAAGTTCTACAAATACGGGCTGAACCTCACTAAGCTGGAATCAAGACCACACCCGGGAAGAAAATGGGAATATGTCTTCTTCGTGGATGCCGAGGGACATATAGAGGAGGAGGCGATGAGGTGTGCCGCCGAAGATCTGAAAGCCGTCTGCACAATGGTGAAGTTCCTCGGATCATATCCTAAGGCAAAGGAGGTTTGAGAATGCCCGTCGAGGTGCACATTCCAACCTCCTTGCGCAGATTAACTCAAGGAAGGCGTACCCTTCAGGTTGAAGCCCATACTCTCAGGGAGGTGATCGAAAGGCTGGAGGAGTTATTTCCCGGATTCCGCGATAGATTGCTCGACGAAAGGGGAGAGCTCAAGGGGTATATTAACATATACCATAACGGCAGGGATATCAGAGAGAAGGGAGGGCTGAGCACAGCGCTGAAATCGGGTGATTCCATCTCGATACTTCCCGCGCTCGCCGGAGGATAAAGTCGGATGGGAAAGCTGAAGATAACCTTCTTGGGAACGGGAACCTCCCACGGCGTGCCGATGATCGCCTGTGATTGCCCTGTATGTAGATCCAACGATGAGAGAAACAAGAGAACTCGAACCTCGATCCTCGTCTCATATAACGGCAGGAACATCCTGGTCGATACCACCCCCGAGCTGAGGATACAGGCCATAAGGTGTAACGTCAGACGGGTGGACGCCGTGCTCTTCACCCATCACCACGCCGATCACCTCCACGGTTTGGATGATCTCAGGCGGTTCTCGGACATACAAGGGATGAGGATACCGTGCTACGGAAACGAGGAGACCATCCGCCGAATCGAGAGGGTCTTCGATTACGCCGTCAGGGGCGAGAATATAGGCGGTGGGATACCGAGGATAGAGACCCATGTGATCAGAGGGGAGTTTGAGCTCTTCGGGCTCAGGATAATCCCCCTTAAGCTTCTACACGGAAGGATGGAGATTCTCGGATACAGGTTCAGGGATGTGGCGTATGCCACGGACTGTAGCGCCATTCCGAAGGAGACGGCCGGGAGGATGAAAGGGCTGAAGCTGCTGATCCTGGATGCGCTTAGGTTCAGGCCGCATCCCACCCATTTCAGCATCTCTCAAGCCCTTGAGGTCGTCAAAAGGTTAAAGCCTGAGAGGACCCTTTTCGTACATATGACCCACGACGTCGATCACCATACCACCAACGCCATGCTCCCCGAGGGCGTGGAGTTGGCATATGACGGGATGGTGGTGGAGATATAAAAAGGGGAGGTTAACAATGGTCAAATTCGGCATAGATCTGCTTTTATGGACGGATAAGTTCGACTCGGAATCGGTCGAGCTCATACCGATGGTCGGGGATATGGGCTTCGATGCCGTGGAGATACCTATATTCGACCCCGACACCGTCGATATCAAGGCCACCGGCAGGGCGCTTCGGGAAAGCGGACTCGATATACTCGGATGCGTCATCATGGCTCCGGGACGGGATATGATCAGCGACGATCCGGATGAGAGACGAAATGCCGCGGAGTATCTGAAGAGGTGCGTGGATATACTTTCAGATCTGGGGGGAGATCTGCTGGTTGGGCCGATGTATAGCGTGGTGGGCAAGCTCGTCGGCAGGGGGAGAACTCAGGAGGAGTGGAGACGGGCGGTTGAAGGGCTGAGGGAGATAGCCGAATACGCCGCTCCTAAAGGGGTCATACTGGCTCTGGAGCCGCTCAATCGGTTCGAGACCTACTTCATAAACACCGCCTCCGACATGATAAAGCTTGTCAGGGAGATAGATCACCCCAACGCCAGGATACTGCTTGACACCTTCCACATGAACATAGAGGAGAAAGACCCGCCGGGGGCGATTCGTCAGGCGGGGGAGCTGCTGGCGCATTTACATTGCAGCGAAAACGATAGAGGTGTTCCCGGAACGGGCCATGTGGATTGGGACGGCATCTTCAAGGCGCTGGCCGAGATAGGATATGACCGATATATCGTGCTGGAATCCTTTGTGCCGGGGATCGAAGAGATAGCCAAGGCGGCTGCAATATGGAGGGATATCAATCCCAGCGCCGAGGTCTTCGCCGAAGAGGGACTGAGCTTCCTCAGAGGGATGGCGGGGAAAATGTGATAACCTATCTCTCCGAAACGAAATTCTGCGACTATCGCCATCCATGCATTCGGCGTCTCGCGGATGAGCTGTTCACGGAAATCAAAGATGATCGAGGAAGAGCGGTGGCGGTCTTCAACTGGGTGCGGGATGAGATATGCTATAGGTTCGATTACTGGGCCGTCAAGGCCTCACAAACGGCTCAGAAACGATATGGCATGTGCGCGAACAAGGCCAACCTCCAGATCGCTCTCCTGCGGCATTTAGGTATACCCGCGGGATATCACGTGCTCAGGATCAAAAAGGAGGTGCTCAGACCTATAACTGAACCGGAGATCTTCGATCTTACACGGCCGATCACCACACACGTCTTCTGTGCCGTGTGGCTTGATGGGAGATGGATATCGGCGGATTCAACCGTGGATTGGAAGCTGTTTGAGGCAGCATACAGGGATTACCCAGGTTGGAGGTACGTTGATTGGGATGGAAGCTTCGACTACGAGATCGATAGATCCTTCGTTGTCGAGGACCTGGGGATATCTCCGAACATAGACCGATATCTGGAGATACCCCCCAGATTTCTCAACGATGAGCTGCTGAGGAGGGCGAATCGATACATAGAGGAATTGATAGCCTCTCCTCTACGTTCTGAACATCGCCCTTAATGAGTTAAATATAGCTAGGATCGCCACCCCCACATCGGCGAAGATCGCCTCCCACATTGTCGCCATGCCCATAAACCCCAGTCCCAGAAAGACCGCCTTGACCGAGATGGAGAATATCACGTTCTGCCACACGATCCGCCTGGTCTTCCGAGCTACCTCGATGCCCTCCACCAGCTTCGATGGTTCGTCCGTGGCTATCACCACATCGGCCACCTCAATGGCCGCCTCTCTGCCCATACCTCCCATGGCGATCCCCACGTCTGCTCTTGCGATCACGGGGCATCGTTTATGCCATCGCCCACAAATGCGGTCAGCATCAACCCGCTCGGCGTTAACCTCGATCACGTCACATATATCATTGGCTCTTACCATCGCAGAACAGCCCTTTAAACCATCGGAGGTGCGGTGAACACTTGGACTTTGAGGAAGTTTCGGCTTGACAAAATTTTAGATTAACTGTATACTAGATATGCCTTAGGTGGGCGGGTAGCTCAGGTGGCTAGAGCGACGGCCTTACAAGCCGTAGGTCATAGGTTCAAGTCCTGTCCCGCCTACCATATTTATCGTGGGCTCGTGGTGTAGCCTGGCCTAACACGTCGGCCTGTCGAGCCGAAGATCGCGGGTTCAAATCCCGTCGAGCCCGCCAGTTTCCTTTTACGCCACAGGTCGTTTCCGATGCGGCCTGTGGTTTTTTCATATCCGCAGCAGGGGGCGTGTCGATATGGCGAAGATCAAGGTCGAGAAGCTCTCCAACTATAAATGGCGCATCCCAAAAGGGAGCGTGCCGGGGATGAGAGTTGATGGGATCTTTTACGCAAGCGAGAGGCTTTATAAAGATATTCAGAACGATAACAGCCTCCTTCAGCTCGCCAACGTCGCGACCTTGCCCGGAATCGTCAAATACTCACTTGCCATGCCGGATATACACTGGGGATATGGATTTCCAATAGGTGGCGTCGCGGCGACCGATCCCGAGGAAGGAGGGATTATCAGCCCGGGCGGTGTCGGATATGATGTCAACTGTCTCGCTCCTGATTCCAGGGTTTTAACCGAACATGGCTACTGGGTGAAGGTGGAGGATCTTCCTGAGAGGTTCAAGCTCCAGGAACTCAAGGTTTATGATATCGAGGAAGGGCATAATGATTCCTCAAGGATATCACTCGTTGCGGAAAGGAAAGTTGAATCACACGAAATCGCTATCAGGATAACCACCGAGAACAACAGGATCGTTGAGGGAAGCGATGACCATCCTGTTCTTACGCCCGAGGGATATAAGCCTCTCGGCGAAATTAAAGAAGGCGGTTATCTTCTTGTCTATCCGTTTGAGGGCCTTGAGTATGAGGAGGATCCTGAGTTTATCCTGACGGAGAAGGATTTCAATGGATACGATACACAGATACTGAGATATTACAGGGAGAGAGGACTTGTTCCACTTAGGGGGAGTGACCCGAGGATCGGAACGATAGCGAGGCTTCTTGGCTTTGCCTTTGGGGCTGGGAGCTTACATCTCGAAAGCGGTAAGCGCCTGATTCTGAGCTTTTACGGAAAGGGAGAGGAGCTCGAGGAGATTAGAAAGGATCTGAGGAAGCTCGGCATCAAACCGTCTAAGATCTACACCAGAGGGAGAAACCTTCATACAGAGACCGCGTGGGGGAGAACCTATGAAGGCGAAAGCGGCTCAGCAAGGATTAAGATCACCTCAGGGGCTTTTGCTCTGTTCATGCATAAGCTTGGAATGCCTGTTGGAAAAAAGACGGAACAGGTATATAACGTTCCAAGGTGGATTATAAGGGCCCCGAGATGGGTCAAGAGGAACTTCCTGGCCGGATTTTTCGGGGCGAACGGAAGCATCCCGGAATTCAAAAGCTACACTCCTCTGCCGATAAATCTCACGCAATCCAAACATGCTGATCTGGAGGGAAATCTGCTCGCCTTCCTCGGAGATATCGTAGATCTCCTCAGGGAATTCGAGGTGGAGAGCATAATATACCCTGTTAAATCGCTCAGAGGCGGAGTTACGTATAGGCTGTCGATCGTCGGAGAGGAAAATATAAAGCGCTTCTTGGGTTTGATCAACTACGAATATGCTATCGAGAAGAAGGTTAAAGGGCTTATAGGTTATGAATACCTGAAAAGGAAGGAGCGGGTTAGGGGAATCCGTAAGGAGGCGGTTAAAAAAGCTAATAGGATAGCTCAGAGCTTTCCGACTTTTGAGGAGTTCGCGGATAAGCTCGGCTATGAGGGTGGCTTCGTTGCTGACAGGATCGTTAAAGTCGAACACGTTAAACCGGACTACGACAGATTCTACGATGTGGGAGTTTATCACGAAGCTCATAATTTCATAGCCAATGGCGTCGTCGTCCATAACTGTGGCGTGAGATTGCTCAGGACCAATCTCACATATGATGATGTTAGGGACAGGATCAGAGATCTGGTAAATGCTCTCTTTGAGAGAATACCCACTGGGGTCGGTTCAACAGGAAGTATCAGGCTATCTGAGTCTGAGATGAGAAACGTCCTGAAAAAGGGTGCCAGATGGGCCGTTGATAACGGCTATGGTAGGCCGGAAGACCTACTCTACACGGAGGAGAACGGCTGCCTGGAGTTCGCCGATCCGTCGGCCCCATCTCGAAGGGCGTATCAGCGCGGCAGAAATCAACTCGGCACCCTCGGCTCCGGAAATCACTTCCTTGAAGTTCAGCTCGTCGAGAAGATATACGATAGGCATGCCGCTGAACTCCTCGGATTAGAGGAAGGAATGATCACCGTCATGATCCACACGGGCTCGCGCGGCTTCGGTCATCAGGTCTGCGACGACACGATCAAAGCCTGGTCGAGGGTTCCGCAAAAATACGGCATCTCCATTCCCGACAGACAGCTCGTTTGTGCTCCTGTAAACTCCCCTGAAGGGCAGAGGTATCTCGCCGCAATGGCCTGCGCGGCCAACTACGCCTGGGCTAACAGACAGTGTCTGATGCATTGGACGCGCCAGGTCTTCCAGAAATTCTTCGCCATGAGCGATTCACAGCTGGGGATGGATTTGGTCTACGACGTCGCCCATAACATCGCCAAGATCGAAAAACATGATCTTAACGGGAAGAAGGTTACTCTATGCGTTCACCGAAAGGGTGCTACGCGAGCTTTCCCGCCCGGGCATCCTGATATCCCTGAGAGATACAGATCCATCGGCCAGCCGGTCATCATCCCAGGAGATATGGGCACCCATTCATACGTGTTGGTTGGAACTGAGCTCGCCATGAAGGAGGCATTCGGCACAACCTGCCATGGCGCCGGAAGGGTCCTGAGCAGAAGACAGGCTATCAGAACGGCCAGGGGCCGAAACATCCAGAGGGAACTGGAGGAGCAGGACATATATGTGCGTTCGGCCGGTAGGGAGACGCTGGCTGAGGAGATGCCCGACGCGTATAAGGACGTCGATGAGGTGGTCAACACCGCACATGGAGCAGGCATATCGAAGAGAGTTGCCCGGATGAGGCCGTTAGGAGTTATAAAGGGATAGCCTTGCTCCGGAGGGATTGAGATGCTTGATTTGAAGTTCATAAGGGAAAACCCCGATATGGTCAGGGATGCTCTCAGGAAGCGCAACACCGAGGCTCCACTGGATGAGCTTTTAGAGCGCGATAGAGAATGGCGCTCGATTCTGACCGAGCTTCAATCGCTCAGGGGAAAACAGAAGGAGTTCTCCAGAGAGATCGGCAGGCTCAAAAAGGAGGGAAAGGACGTATCTGAGATCATCTCACAGATGAAATCGGTCTCACAAAGGGTCAGGAAGCTCGAAGATGAGGAGAGAGAGCTTAAAAGGAAAATCGATGATCTGCTCCTGATGATCCCCAACATTCCTCACGAAAGCGTTCCCGTCGGCGAAGACGAGACGGATAACGTGGTGGTCAGGGAATGGGGTGAAAAGCCACAGTTCGACTTCGAACCCAAACCCCACTGGGAGCTCGCCGCCATACATGACATTGTTGATTTTGAACGGGCGGCTAAGCTGGCGGGATCGAACTTCGTCATGTTCAAAGGACTGGGCGCTAAGCTTGAAAGGGCGCTTATAAACTTCATGCTGGAGCTTCATACGTCGAAACATGGATATACCGAGATCTTTTCCCCGCCGCTGTTGGTCAATCGCAGGACGATGACCGGCACAGGACAGCTCCCAAAGCTGGAGGAGGATATGTATCGGTGTGAGGTGGACGATTTTTTCCTCATCCCCACCGCTGAAGTTCCCGTGACCAACATCTTCGCCGATGAGATCATAGATGGCGGGAGGCTTCCCATCTACTACACCGCCTATACCCCCTGTTTCCGGAGGGAGGCTGGCTCCTACGGCCGCGAGACGCGAGGGTTGATCAGGATTCACCAGTTCGATAAAGTGGAGCTCGTCAAATTCGTTCTCCCAGAGACATCCTATGAGGAGCACGAAAAACTCCTTCACGATGCCGAGGAGGTTCTTCAGCTCTTGGGGTTGCCCTATCGCGTAGTCGAGCTTTGTACCGCCGACCTGAGCTTTGCTGCCGCCAAATGTTACGACCTTGAGGCATGGGCTGCCGGCGTCGGCAGATACCTGGAGGTCTCCTCATGCAGCAACTTCGAGGATTTTCAGGCCAGAAGGGCGAACATACGTTTCAGACGGAAGAAGGGGACGAAGCCGGAATACGTTCATACTCTCAACGCGTCCGGCGTGGCCCTGCCTAGAACGGTTATAGCCATCCTTGAAAACTACCAGCAGCCTGATGGAAGCATACTGATCCCTGAGGTTCTCAGACCTTACATGGGAGGGATCGAGAGAATAGGTTGATCGAGAGGGCGGAACACCAATTGCGCCTTCTTGCCAGGCGATACATATTCGTTCCGCCTCTGATCCCCTACATCCTTCCTTTTATCCCTCGCAGGGGATTGATTGTGGATCTGGGGGCGGGATATGGAACTGTTGCGATTATGCTGGCAAAGCAACGCCCGGACTGTCAGTTTATCGCCGTCGACCTTGATAAGACAAGGCTCCGGATCGCCCGCCGCCTGGTTTCATCCCTCGATAACATCTCGTTACTAAGGTGCGATATGATGGGTCAGGATTTCAGAGATGTCTCCGTCTTTCTGCTCATCGATTCCATCGGATATCTATCGCCCCCGAAACAGACGGAGCTGTTGATCAGATGTCGCCGATCGCTTCTACCAGGAGGCTATCTCATAATCAAGACCAACGATCACCGTCCCGCCTGGAAATACAGATTCGCCTTGCTTGAGGAAAAGGTTCTTTCGGGTAGAAGGATGTTCTATCCCGACTCGGCCTGGCTCACAGGGAAACTGCTTGAAACAGGGTATAATATCTCAGCGATCCATCGGGTGTATAAGTTCCTGCCCTATCCAGGTGTGATCTACATATGCCAGTCCCCGCCGAGTCGCTCCGAGATATGAGCGGTGTCCGGCGCCGGCCTGTTCGCGGTTATTGGCCTTTCGATTTTACCTCCCAGTAGATGTAGACCGCCACCTCAGATCCGATCCCTGAGGGTCGAGGCCAGGTTTGATCGCCCCCTTTAACCTGGACGTCGCTCTGAACGACGCTCTTTCCCGTTATGGGATCGAACCATCGGAACGTGTAAGTACCGGCTGTCATCCCCTTCAATCCGATCCCGACCTTTCCTCTCGAGGTATAAGCGATGTAGCTCTCGCCGGGCTTGGCCAGCACGTATTCGGTGTCCCCGCAGCCCAGCTCATCGTGAGGCGCCATCTCGTAAAAGTTGGTGGACTCGAAGAAACGCGCCAGGTGTCCGCATGCCTTTAGATCGTCCGGCGGTGTATGGGCGATATCCATCCTCAGGACCATCACATATGCGCCTCCCATAGCGCAGGCCCATAGCTTTCGTCGCAGTTCCGCGCCTGTGCCGAAGTTCGCCGCCTCCGCCATATTCAAGTTGTACCGCCCGGCAGCATTCCTCCAGGCGGTGACGATCCCATGATGTAGGGCTTCAGCCGTCTTCACGTTGTATTGTATGGCGAACTGATCTATGTTCGGATCATCGGCGAACTCCGAGAAATCCAGCCCATGCAGCTTATGAACGGCTATGGGATGGTCATACTCATCGGCAGCTCGGATCTCGGCGGCAAGGCGTCTCACTCGCTCCGGGCTGAATGCCTCCTGATACTCTTCCGCCACGCACCAGATCAGGTTTCTATGATGCTCGAAACGATCGACGAGTGTATGGATGAACTCACGCTCAGCTTCCTCCACCTCATCTCCTGTGTCCCAGATCCGAGCGCTGTCATCATAGAAGATGAAGAAGATGACGATGCCGTTTCTGTCCATTTCGGTGAACCAGGTTTCCCACTGATCGAGCACCTTGTGGTTGATCCCCTTCGCCGGATCGTGGTCTATAAAGGGATTTTGCGTTTGATCCCCATCGCCGCCATGTGAGCGGACGGCCATCAGATAGATGCAGTTAGCGCCTGTGTCCTTCAACTTATGGATAAGCTCCATCTGATCGCCGTTACGCGTGCCATCGGGATTGAGCCGACCACGATAGAGGAAATCCTCCGGATCGCCAGGACCGCACATGAAAAAAGGACGGCCGTCCCTGTGGCGGAGCCATTGAGGATGTCTGGGATCGGCGATAATGAAGTCGAACGATGAAGGGACGATGCTAACTTTTGATCGCTCCTTTCGAGCGGAAGCGACAATCGGTTGCAGGAAGGGTTTGAGGACATCGTAATGGCCGTCCCAACCGCGCTGCCAGGATCTCCCCGCCCTGGCAATCACGATATCGAGGGAAGGGATAACCACTATCAAACTGTCGTATAATCCCCACGACCAATAGGCATCGCGCGGAACACCGGGTAATGTGCCATCGCCGTTGTTCCACCAGAGCAAACCATAGTGATCGGAGGCGTTGCCGTATTTTTCGGGATCGTATTCGGGCAGACCGATCAAATCGGGTACGGGCCTGCGAACGGTATCTACGAACTCTTTCGGGAGGATCTGTCTCCCGCTCCACCGTCCCTCGCGCAGATAGAGATAGCCGATACGAGCCATCGCGTCCACATCAGCGCTGATGCCCGAACCGAACTCCCGTCGTTTGATGCCGTTGATGGTGTGTGGACGGTAGGCGTTTTCACGCCATTTCAGATCGCTCGGCTTGATGCCCAACGGCGTGAACACACGCTCGAAGAGAAGGTCCCTCAGGTCACATCGATAAACAAGGGTTATGCACTCCACCAGCCAATTCGGGCCGCTGTCGCTGTAATGCCACATCGTCCCCGGCTCGAAAAGCAACTCGGTGTATCCCCCGGGCTTGGCGAAACCCGCCGTCTGTGTTGCAAGGTGAAGGATGGTGATCTCGTTGAGCCAGCCGGTTTTACGGTTGCTCTCGGGCGGCACGCCCAAGCTTGGATGATATCTGATAGCCTTATCGTCCAAGCGCATTTTGCCGTCCTTGATGGCCAGGCCGAGGGCCGTGACACCGATGGATTTCGTGGTGGATTTAAGGTCGTAGAGCCGCTTCGGATCGCCCCAAGCCATAACCACCCTGCCATGCCGGATAATGAGTCCCGAACCACCGCCGCTCAGCGCATAATCCCGAGCTCGACGCAGCAGAGACTCATCCAGACCCATCTCCGACGGTGTGGCGCGGGACCATTCCGGAAGCGGCCAGATCCCTTCATCAAGCGAGGAAACAGCCATCTTTGGAACCACCACGAGCAGAAACAGTATCATGGTGATTTCCTCGATCCTCATGCTTGTCCTCCGTTTGAGAATCTACTGAGCTTTCTCGGAGGGAAATCCTATCGCAAAAAAGGGGGGATTTCAATTTCTTAAATCAATTGCGGCGGTTGATATATTCGCGATACGCCGGAAGAGCGGCAGGTTATCTCTTGATCCAGATGGGGCTTGACCAAGCCATCTCACCATCTATGCGAGTCACCCTCACATAATACCAATCTCCATCTTCGGGATCATCGCTGAAATCACGGACTAACTCTCTGACATTCGGATACTCGGTGTGGAGATCATCGCCGTTTTTCACCAGGTCGATACGCGCGATTGGCACCTCGCTTGCGATCTCCAGGAGAAAATGAACCTCATTGTTCGCTTTCACCTCTGAACCCATCGGCGATCCATCGGCGCTGAATTTAAGGAATATCCTCACATTCGTGGTGGCGAAGACACGGCGGTTCCACAGTGCCTCGAAGATCGCTTCTCGTGTCAGTTTTCTCGCCCAGATGCCCGTTATTCCCTGACGCCAGAGCCTGCGGTAGCTTTCAGGTCTCCGTTGTAGGGTATGCAGTTCATCGCCAGGTCTTCCATCGTGAATATCTCCCCCGCCTACAATTCCGAATCGATAACCTCGCCTGAGAGCATCGACGACGTGTCGTCCATCTCTCTCGCCGCCGTTGACACGTATAGGTCTGGGATTTCCCTCTCTGGCGGGGCGTTCACTATTGCCCCAGATGGAATAAATTTCTACAAGCCGTTCTACCTCCGGATCATGTCCGTTGTCCCAGTTAATGCCCATCTCTTCATTCGCTGAGTGATGGGGAATCAACAAAGCTCCATATTCCCTCGCCGCGGCGTAGAGATCTTCCAAATCGCTGAACTTAGGATCTAGGCATCTCCAGATGGGACCGTAATCTCCGGGGAAGTAGGCGTTCCTGTGACCCCATTTCCCGCTGGTCCACTCCTGCCCCACCAAGGTGACAAACCGCCCCGGGCAGTTAAAATCATTTGTAACGGCCGTGAAGTAGTCCCATTGCCTGTCGGTGAGGGCTTCGGAGTGATCGGAAAGGGCAAATACATCGAGGAAAGCTTCGTCTCGGGCGAAGCGATAAAGTTCCTCAGGGCAGCGTAATCCATCGCTAAAAAACGTCTGGCAGTGAAGATCCGCCCAAAAAAGCCGTTCCTCGGGCTCTCCGGGCGAGACTCTGATGGGATTGCTCACGAACGTATTTCCACTTCCGGTTTCGATGATCTCAATGAATTTAGTGCCCGGCCTTGAGAAGCTCAAACCTTCTATCCGTGCGATTGGTCTTCTGTCCCCCGGGAAAGGGCTTGTCTTACCATCAAACACAAATCGTTCAGGCCCGTTATAATCCTCCCCTCCGCGGATTTCGATTGTCCCTTGCCACTCAGGTGGAACGTTATCCATGTAAATGATTCCGCGTGGGGACGAATTAAACGGGCTTTTCACCGGATGGGAGTGCATATAGCAGGAAGCGCCGACAAAATAAGGATGCGTGCAGATCTTAACCCCAATGGAGAACCTCTCCCCTACTTTGACCGTTGAGGGCGCCACAGCAAATATGTTTAACATCGCTTTCTCCCCTCGAAAAAGCGGAATTCCTCATCTAATCCTATCAGAACCTGGGGGAAAAGTCAATAAGTAATACCAGTTACGGTGGGTAGCAGCCTCGAGATCCCCACGCCTGACGGTGATATGATCGGCACAATACGAGCAAATAGATTTGACCCCTTCCGCCGTATAGGTTATAATCAAGATCGATCTTCAGAAATCCATCATCGTCAGGAGAGAAGAATGGAGGAACGGCTTGAATCGATAAGATCTTCGGTCAAAGGGGAGAGGAGATACATCGACAGGTTCTATCACGAGATCCGATTCTCCTTGGGGTTATGTGAGGCCAGGCCCGAAAAAAAGGAGGAGTGGCAGCGGCTTATAGAGAAGGCCGTTCAACATGTGGAGTCGAAGCTTAAGGAAGGGGAATCGGACCTAAAGTCCGCCGTCGAAGAGGCCGAAAAAATACTCAAACCGATCGGGAAGGTGGCGAAAGAATACACGATCTACTGCGTCGGGCACGCTCATATAGACATGAACTGGATGTGGCCTTGGCCGGAGACGGTCAGCGTCATAAACGACACTTTCTCCACGGTGGACAGGCTCATGGATGAATTCCCCGAATTTCGATTCTCTCAAAGCCAGGCTTCCACCTACATGGCGTTGAAGGAGTATCTGCCCGAGCTCTATGAGAGGGTTAAGGAGCGTTTTAAAGAGGGAAGATGGGAGATCACAGCCAGCACCTGGGTGGAGGGAGATGAAAACCTCAGCTCTGGCGAGATGATCTGCAGACATCTGCTTTACACTAAAAGGTTCATAAGTCAGGAGTTCGGAGTGCCGGTTGACGCCATTAAGATCGACTGGGAGCCGGATCTCTTCGGCCATCCTCACACGATGCCCTCCTTTCTGGCAAGGGCCGGAGTGAAGAGGTATTACTTCTGCCGCGGCGGGAAGGGTCATAAGCTGTTCTGGTGGCGGGGCCCGGACGGATCTAGGGTGCTCGCCTACGATGATTCAGAGCTCTGGTATATCGGCCACATGAACCCGGCCGATAAAACCCCTATGGGCGGACCGACTGGAGGGGACATAATCTCTGCCCTGTTCAAGTTCGAAAAAGAGACGGGTTTGAAAGACTACCTCTTCGTCTACGGCGTCGGAGACCACGGAGGCGGGCCGACGAGACGGGATCTGATGAACGTCATTGAGATAAACTCCTGGCCGATCTTCCCGAAAATCAAGCTCAGCACTACGGAGGAGTATTTCTCGGTTATAGAGCCTAAGCTTCCTGAAGATCTAACGGTCGTGGACGATGAATTGAACTTCGTCTTCAGAGGGTGTTATACCTCGCAGAGCAACATCAAACGGGCCAACAGATATAGCGAAAACCGCCTCTTCGAGGCTGAGGTGGCTGCCGTCATCGGCTCCCGGCTCTTAGGGATGCCCTATCCCGTGGAGGATCTCGCCGTGGCCTGGCGAAACGCCATGTTCAATCAGTTCCACGACATACTTCCGGGCTCCGGAGTCCATGCCACATATGAATACTCACAGGGTCTTTTCCAGGAGATACTTGCAAGAGCCGGTATGATCAAGACCAGAGCCCTACGTTCACTGGCATCACGGGTGGATACAACGGGGATGAATGGATCGGCCGGAGATCTCGGCGATAACATCGGGGCGGGAGCGGGAAACGAGAGTGCCCTCGGAAAAGTCTCGAGCATCGGGACCGGCGCGATACCGATCGATCCTTTCATCGTCTTCAACCCCAATCCGTGGGAGAGGGATGAGCTGGTGACGGTTAAAGTCTGGGATAAAGATCTCCCCGCCGATCGCGTTAAGGTCATCTCACCTTCAGGCGAGGAGATACCCGGCCAGGTGGTCGAGCAGGGCGGATACTGGGGACACCGGTTCACGAGCGTTCTCTTCCCGGTCAGGAAACTGCCGCCGGTCGGATATAGGGTTTATGCCGTCGGCCTTTCCGAGTCATCCCTTAAAGCCGAGCAAGCTGTTAAGGTTGAGGAACCGAACGTGATCGAAAACGAGTTCCTGAGGGTCGAAGTGGACCCGAGCTCGGGGGCGATCTCCTCGCTGGTGGATAAGAGAACGGGATACGATCTAGTCCCCGACGGCGGCAAACTTGGCCTGCTTCGATGGCTGCTTGAAGAGCCACACGGCATGACTGCATGGGAGATAGGTCAAATAGTCAAACAGGTCGATCTCATCGATGGCGCCACGTTGGAGGTCGTTCATAAGGGGCCATATCTGGGCCTCATCCGAGCTCATCGGAAGCACAATGAGTCGCGGTTTACAACCGAGATCTCGCTCAAGGCGGGGATCCCCTGGGTGGAGCTCAGGCTTGCCATCGACTGGCTGGAGATAGGCAGACCCGATTACGGCGTGCCGATGTTGAGGATCGTCTTCCCCATAGCGGTGCGCAGCGGCAGAGCCAGGTTCGAGATTCCCTGCGGCCATATCGAAAGGCCCACCAACGGCGAGGAGGTACCGGCGCTGAGGTGGGCCGATCTGACGGGCGAGAGGCTGGACGGCAAAGGCAATGTGGGTGTGACGCTCCTGAACGATTACAAATACGGCCATAGCGCGACCGAAAATGAACTCGCACTGACGCTCATACGCAGCAGCTACGATCCCGATCCCCTGCCGGAGCTTGGACGGCATGAGATAAAACTCGCTCTCCTGCCGCACGGAGAGGATTGGACTCCGTCCTATGCTATCAGAGCCGGATATGATTTCAACCGCTCCATTGAGATCGTGGCGACCGATGTGCACGAGGGCGATCTGCCGAAGGAGAAAGGATTTATCGCCGTCCATCCCTCCAACATCTTCATATCGGGACTTAAGAAGGCTGAGGACGGGGATGGGCTTGTGATCAGGCTGTACGAGACTGAAGGCAGAGCCACTGAGGCCGAGATCAGGATAGATCCCTCGCTCGTCAAGCCCGACTCCGAGGTCGTCGAGGTCGATCTGCTGGAGAGGCCGATCCGGAAGGAGACGTTGAAGATGGAGGGAGATCTTTTGAAGATTCAGGTTCCATCTTTTGGCATAACCACGATTAGGATCGGGTAAGGGAGGTATCGGCGGGGTTTTACGCCCCGCCGGAAAATTTATATTGACCTTTCATTAAAAATCTGTTAATATTTAGTCACCTTCACATGTCGGCATTTCAGGAGGAGATTCGTGGGTGAAGGTCGCAATTTCAGGCTATGGATGTTCGTTATATTACCTCTCTTCATCGCCTTTATCCTTACGGTTATGAATCACCGCTCTCCGGTTCAATCATCAGAAACTCCCCCCCTTGCTTTGAGACAGGCGGACTCTGTCCTTTTTGAGGAGATTCCCTCGGTCAAAGGCGAGGAGATATTCGGCGGGGATGAGTTCAACGTCATAACCGATGAGGAGAAGAGGGAGGCTCGCAAATATCCCCCGGTTAAATTCCAGGAGTATAAGGTTAAAAACGGTGATAACATCTGGAAGATAGCCAAGAGATTTGGTCTGGACTTCTATACCATTTTGAGCGTCAATAGGTTGAGAGATGCCAACTATCTCAAGCCGGGGCAGAGGATCCGCATTCCGAATCAGAGGGGCGTGTTACATAAGGTGAAGCCGGGGGAGACACTCGAGGACATATCGCTCATGTATGACGTGAGCATTGCGAGGATCGTAGGTGCCAACGGTATCACCGATCCGAACCAGATACATGCCGGTGCTGAGCTTTTCATACCGGGCGCTAACCTCACCTATAGTAAGCAACGGGAGATAGCCGCCTCCAGTAACATTCTCCCGACCTTCATAAAACCGGCTTATGGCAGGATCTCCTCCGGATTCGGCTACAGGATTCACCCTGTCTATCGCAGGAGGATGTTTCACGCGGGCATCGATATCGCTGCTAGATACGGAAGCACGGTTTATGCGGCGAGGTCGGGCAGGGTGAAATATGCCGGATGGCTCGGAGGATATGGGAAGGTCGTGGTCATAGATCATCGGGATGGATATGAAACCCGATATGCACATTGTTCATCCATTTTGGTCCGGAAGGGCCAGTGGGTCAGGCAGGGCCAACCTATAGCGAGAGTGGGCAGGTCGGGCGTGACGACCGGAACCCACTTGCACTTCGAAATACGTCGTAACGGGAAACCGGTCAATCCGATGAAGTTTCTCTCTCGTCATCGATAAGGAATTCCTACCCCCTAAAAATAAAAGGGAATCGGAGGTTTTCTATGTCTCGAAGATGGTTCATCTCCTTAGTCGTTTTCACCCTCTCACTATCTCTCTTCGGCTGTGCTACTAGGGAAAGGGAGGAGATAACCGCCCCCGGTTCAACTCCAAAGGCCGATGAGGCCGTTATGAGGGCGGAGCAGATGATGGAGTCGGCCGGAATATCGATATCCTTCGATGAGCTGGGCTCAGTGGCGGATCTGAAGGAGATTCTACCCGAGCCGATATTGATAGCGCAGCTCGAAAAGAGCACCGTCGAACAGTCGGTCTCATCCCTCTATGAAGCCCTTGACGAGCTCGGCGATGTGACCACGCCGGCGGGAATGGCACCATCTGTTAGCGGAGAAGTCTCACGAAGCGATCTGGCCATGCTCCATCTGCATATAGCATACCTCTACGTCCTGGAGGCTGTTAGAAGGCTGATGATCGTCAGAGATAACATGTATACGATAAGCTTTCCTAAGGAGGTGGAGACCGAGAACATGGAGATCTACCAGTTCGAACTTTCGCCTCAGGCTGAGGCGAGGTTTAAGCAGCTCGATGCCGATCCCACCGCCACGCCTTACGATTACCTGAAGGAATTCAACGAGGATCAGAGACAGGCGATTTTGGACGCTCTGGTGCTTCTGACAGGCGTGGAGGTCTACATCGAAGCCAACCCATCAGAAGGTATAGTCGCTCAAAAACCAGATGTGGATCGGACGATCTTCCGCCGAGATGCCCTCTATCATCTGGAGAAAGCGCTGGGATACGCCGTCAAAATCGCCCCCGCCCTGCAGGATGCCTTCGTCGAGTTCAAGAGGACCGTCGAAGAGCAGTTCTCCTATAAGCTGCTGGAGGATGCCAGAAAGTGGGGATTCACCGTCAACAAGGAAACCTTACCTGAGGATCTGAAGAGGGGGTGAGCTATGAAAACCGGAACGGTCCTGATAGTTCTATCTCTTCTACTCTCGATCCTCCTTGCTGGCCCATCATTCGGCCAGGATGCTCCGCTGATGATGTACAGAGATGCTAGGGCGATGGGGATGGGGAACGCCTTTGAAGCGATAACTTCCGATACATCGGCCCTCCATTACAACCCGGCAGGGCTTGCAAGGGCTGAGAAAACGAAGTTTGAATTCCTCCTCTTCAGAGCTCGGATATCATACGATCTCGCCTCTGAGCTGAAGGAGACCAACGATCTGATCGATAACATCCGCGATATAGTAGCCAGCGATGATCCCCTTAAGGATAAATCGTTAGAATCACAGAGGAGATACGTCGTTGACAGATTGGAGGAGATGTTGACCGAGAGGCTTGGAATGTTGGGCGAAACCCCCGGACTGGCGCTTGTGGTGCCCACTCGGATAGGTAGAATGACCTTATCTCTGGCCGGAGCCATATATACCCAGGGCAGGTTCTCGATGTATATAGAGAGAAGGGGCATCAGATGGAGCGATCCGATCAAGGACATGCTGGACAACTACATCATCTATGACCTCTCGGCACAGCTTAACTACCAGTTCGCCTGGGCGGTCGGCCTGCCCCTCGGGCCGACAAAGCTGTACGCTGGGATGAGCTTTCGAAAGATCAACCGCCATGTCTTCACCGATATGGGAGATCCCATGACGGTGGAGGATATGCTTAATCCCGATGGGCCGGATGGGATACCGGGAACTGAGGACGATTTCCAGAAGAGGTTCTTCAACTACGAGGAGGAGGATCGAGTCAAGCTGATCCGTGAATCATTCAAGAGCGCCCCCGGGTATACGATGGACTTCGGACTGGCATCCGAACTGATGGATGGATTAAGCGTTGCGATGGCGATCAGAAACCTAGCGGGCAATATCAGATATCCGGACGGCGATAGGAATATACCTCGGAACACCGTCATCTCCGCGTCGATTCAACCGATGAAGCTTTTGAAGATGAAGAGCAGGCTGTTGGATTTAACCCTCAGCGCAAGCTATGATAACCCGAACGGCGATGACGCCCTCGGAGATTTCAAAAACGACGCTCTCAGCGATCACGTCCATCTGGGCGCTGAGGTGATCCTGTTCCCCGGAAGCTCGCTCTCGATCGGCGCGAGGTGGGGGAACAATCAGGGATATCTGACGAGCGGGCTGACGCTCAAACTCGGCGGGCTCTACATTGACGCGGCGAGATATGGCGATTTGGAGGCAGATTGGCGCGTCCTATCCGTCAAGCTCGCTTTCTAGCGGTAGGGGCGAGGCATTCATAAGGAAATGCCTCGTTTCTACTGATGTGCCGCTTCGGCCAGAGACGAGGCAAATCTCTCGACGGCCCATATGGGGTCTCGACCTGATTTGATGGCTTCCTCCATCGTCCGTATTATAGCGCTTCCAACTATCGCCGCATCGGCCACTTTTCCCACCTCTTTGACGTGTTCAGGGTTGGATATGCCGAACCCGACCCCGATGGGTTTATCGGTCAGTCTCCGAAGCCTCTCCACCATCGGCCCTATCTCATCTGAGAGTCTCTCCCTTGCCCCTGTTACACCCGTGATCGATACACAGTAGATGAAACCGCTTGAGGCCGACGCTATCAGCCTGAGCCTGTCAGGCGAGCTTGTGGGTGCGGCCAGAAATACAGTTGCCAGCTCATACTTGTTCGCCAGTTCCAGATACTCGATCGCCTCTTCGGGGGGCAGGTCGGGGATTATCAATCCGTCAACCCCCACCGATGCGGCGTCACGGCAAAACCTCTCCAGGCCATACCTGAAGGGCAGATTGTAATAGGTCATGAGAAATATCGGTATCCCGCTTTCACCTCTGATCCCTTCGACCAGCGAGAGGATCTTCCTCAAGTTCGTTCCGGCCTTCAAGGCCCGTCCCGTGGCCCGCTGTATGGTCGGTCCGTCGGCTATCGGATCTGAGAAGGGAACGCCCAGCTCCAGTATGTCGCTCCCCGCCCTCTCCAGGACAAAGACGAGCTGTCGGGTCACATCAAGCGAAGGGTCCCCCGCGCAGATGTAAGGGATGAAAGCCGTTTTCCCTTCAAGACGCAGCTTCCTGAAGAGATCTTCAACCTGTTTGATCCCTCCGCTCATAGGCTACCTCCCATGATCCTCGAGACCGTTTCGACGTCTTTATCCCCCCTTCCGGAGAGGCATATGATGATTATCCGATCGGGATCGAGCTTCGGCGCGAGTTTGGCGGCATATGCTATCGCGTGGGCGGATTCGAGCGCAGGGATGATCCCCTCCGTCTCAGATAGCAGTTTAAACGCCTCAAGCGCCTCCTCATCTCTAACGGCCACATATTCTGCCCTTCCCGTCTCCCGATAAAAGGCGTGTTCCGGTCCGACGCCAGGGTAATCCAGCCCGGCCGAGACGGAATGGGTGGGATGGATCTGACCCTCTTCATCCTGAAGCTGGAAGCTTTTTGCCCCGTGAAACACGCCTACCGATCCGGCGCAGATCGAAGCGGCATGTTTTCCGGTCTCGATCCCCTTCCCCGCCGCTTCGACCCCGATGAACTTCACCTCTTTATCCTCATAGAAGGGGTGAAAGAGCCCTATGGAGTTGCTCCCCCCACCCACACAGGCTATGAGGTAATCGGGAAGCCTTCCCTCCTTCCGAAGTATCTGCTCCCTGGCCTCACTGCCGATGACGGACTGAAAATCTCGGACGATCATCGGATAAGGATGGGGTCCGACGACCGATCCTAAGAGATAATACGTCGTTCGAACGTTGGTAACCCAGTCGCGCAGCGCCTCGTTAATGGCGTCCTTGAGCGTCCTGGAGCCCGAAAGCACCGGCTTAACTTCCGCACCCAGGAGCCTCATCCTGAACACGTTAAGCGACTGGCGGTGCATGTCCTCCTCACCCATGTATATCTCACATTCCATCCCGAAAAGCGCTGCGGCGGTAGCCGTGGCAACGCCGTGTTGGCCCGCTCCCGTCTCCGCGATGATCCTTCTCTTACCCATTCTACGGGCTAAGATCGCCTGACCGATCGTGTTGTTTATCTTATGGGCGCCCGTATGGTTGAGATCCTCGCGTTTGAGGTATATTTTCGCCCCGCCGAGGCGGCGGGTGAGATTCTCCGCCAAGTAAAGCGGAGATGGTCTCCCAGCATATTCACGAAGATAGTAGCTCAGTTCCTCCTGGAAATCGGCTTTCTCCTTAAGTTCCAGGTAGGCTTTCTCCAGCTCCTCCAAGGCTCCCATCAGCGTTTCGGGAACAAACCTCCCGCCATATGAGCCGAAATATCCTCTGTCGTCCGGTAACTTCGTCGATGTTTTCATCTCCTCGGCATCTCCCTTACGATGGACTAAGCGGGGAAATTATCGTTTAAAACCTCCGGATTTGTCAACTTTTCAGAGTATCAACATCGCATCGCCATAGCTGTAGAATCTGTATCTCCTCTCAACTGCTTCCTTATAGGCTTTCATCACGAACTCCCTGCCCGCGAAGGCACATACCAACATCAGGAGGGTCGAACGGGGAAGGTGGAAGTTGGTCACCATCCCGTCCACCACCTTGAACCTGTATCCCGGATATATGAACAGATCGGTGTATCCGCCCGCGGGGGCAACGTTGCCCCTTTCATCCGCCACGGTCTCAAGCGTTCTGACAGAGGTGGTTCCCACGGCGATAATCCTGCCACCTCTGGATCTGGCATCGGTTATCGCCTGGGCGGCCTCTTCTGGAACGTGGAAGAACTCCGAATGCATCTTGTGCCTTTCGACCACCTTCACCTTCACCGGCTGAAAGGTTCCCAGTCCCACATGCAGCGTTATCCTCGCAATTTCGACTCCCATCCTTTGGAGCTCATCCAGGAGCCTCTCCGTGAAATGCAGTCCGGCTGTGGGTGCAGCGACGGAACCGTTTTTCTCGGCATAGACGCACTGATATCTCTCCCTGTCCCTATCATCAGGTTCTCGTTTGATATAGGGAGGTAGGGGCGGTTTGCCGATCCGATCCAGGATCTCCCTCAGCTCCCCCTCATATCTCAGGCTGACCGTAAAAACCCCGCTTGGCGAGCGGCCCAAGAACTTCGCCTCCAGCTCCCCGTCCCCGAACTCGATGATCACGCCGGGGTAGAGCTTCTTGACGGGCTTGATAAGCACCTCCCATATCCTGGGCTTCACCTCCCTTAAAAGCAACATCTCCACTCGTCCGCCCGTTCTCGCCTTCCTCCCGAAAAGCCTTGCCGGTATGACCTTTGTGTCGTTTATCACCAGGAGATCTCCGGGACGCAGATGCTCACCTATCCTGTAGAAAAGGGTATGCCGTATACTTCCATCGGATCGGTTTAAAACCATCAGCCTCGATCGGTCGCGCTGAGGCGATGGATACTGCGCTATGAGCTCCTTAGGGAGATCGTAATCAAAAAGATCAACCCTCATCTTCATCTCCTCAGAATCACCCTGAGGATCAGCGAGAGAAGGATGCTCAGGATTATGCAGGTGACGATGGGGAAGTAGAAGGTGAAGTGTTTACGTCTTATGTATATATCCCCTGGAAGTTTGCCTAGGAAGGGGGTCTTATCCACAAACAGGAGGAACAACCCCAAAAACACCAGTATAACGCCCATTAGAATGATCATCTTGGCTATGGGCGTAAACCCGGTCAACACCGCTCACCTCCACAGCATCTCCTGTTTTTCGTCTCCGCAGGGAATTCCCAGATGTTCGTAAGCGGCTCTGTTCACGACCCTGCCCCTGGGGGTGAGGGTTATGAATCCGAGCTTGATGAGATACGGCTCATATACGTCCTCGACAGTTCTGGCGTCCTCACTGACGGCGGTGGCTATGGTGTTCAGCCCGACCGGGCCGCCGTTGAACTTCTCGATCATGACCCGCAGTATCCTGCGATCCATATCCTCCAGCCCCAGTTCGTCTATCCCATACATCTCCAGAGCTTCTCTGACGGTCTGAAGCGTGATGACACCATCCCCTTTAACCAACGCGTAGTCCCATACCCTCCTCAGATGTCTCTTGGCGATCCTCGGCGTCCCGCGCGATCGACATGCGATCTCATAGGCCGCATCCTCCTCTATCCTTATCCCGCCTTTTTCGGCGTTCATCAGTATGATCGTTTTAAGCTCCTCGGGCCGGTAATAGTCGAGCCTGAGGTGTATTCCGAACCTGTTTCTGAAAGGAGCCGTCAGCAACCCTTCCCTCGTGGTCGCGCCGACGAGCGTGAACTTCGGAAGAGGAATTCTGACGACATTTGCGCTCGGCCCCTGTCCTATTGTGATGTCCAGAACGTAATCCTCCATCGCCGGATAGAGGGTCTCCTGGACGACGGGTTTCATCCTATGTATCTCGTCAACGAAGAGCACATCACCATCCTGCAGGTTGGTCAGAATGGCCGATAGATCCAGCCTTTCCAGGGCCGGGCCTATTGTGGGCTTGAAGCTGACGCCCATCTCGTGGGCTATGATCTCGGCAAGGGTGGTCTTACCCAGCCCCTGAGGACCGACGAGGAGAACATGTTCCAGAGGCCGCCTCATCCTTTTAGCGGCCTGTATGGCGATACGCAGTTTATCCTTGACACCCTCCTGACCGACGAACTCGTCCAGGTTTCTGGGGCGCAAGGAGTATCCTTCGAATTCCTCCTCCATATTCATCACCGTTAAAACTTCGCCAGAAGCGAGAATCTGTGGGTGGGGCCGAGCTCTCCGTAGCTGGCAAAGGCGTAATCGATCTGATAGTTCTCGATGCCGAATCCCAGTCCTATCCTCAGGCCCGAGAGGGCGCCGAGGTCGTTTCCTCCGACCTCATATCTATATCCGGCCCTCAACGATAGGAGCCTCAGCGTCTTGATTCCGATGCCGAATCCTATAGAAGGCGAATCGTCCAGCGGTTTCCTCAGATCTGCCGAAAAGGCCATGTTCCCTCCCGCCAGCCTGTAGGCGATCCCTCCGCTGAGGATAACCGGCATGGAGAACTCCTCCTGTGAGAACCTCACCTTGGAACCCAGGTTATGCGCCGTCACTCCGAGCGACATCGGGCTTCCCGGCAAATCGTATATCACGCCCATATCGATCCCAAAAGCATGTGCGGAGCTTTGGTCTATCTCCTCGTTAACCGATTTGCCGGTTACGCCCATAAACAGGGTGTCGGAGATCCTGATCCCCGCCGACAGGCTCAACGCCAGATCATATGGCCTGAAAGTGCCCATGAGGTTGCCCTGAGTGTCTCGACGATCGATCTGTCCATATGAGAGATAATTAACCGTCACGGCGAATCCCCCAACCTGGCCGATCGGATGTGCGAATCCCGCGAACTCGTGCTTTATACCCTCAAACCACTCGCCGTGCATAAACCCGATCTGGCTCTGCTGCACGTAGCTCAGACCGGCCGGATTCCAGTAGGCTGCGTAAAGATCGCCCGTCAATGCCGTGACCGACTCGCCCATGCTTATCGCCTCAGCACCGATCCCGATTTTGAGGAAGGTCATCGCCATCGTCCCTGAACTTTCATCCACATCCCCCCTGGCGAACGCCGCCAAGATGAGGAGAACGAGGCAAACCCCGCCTTTCCGGATCAAAGTCGAACCTCCATCATCACTCTGCATCACGTAGATTATAGCCTGTAGATAGGGATTTGTCAATAAAGCGATGCAGCCGATCTCCACGATCAAAATGAGAGGAGGTTAGCCTATACGCCCGCAGCTTCTTGGGCCCTGGTATGTTTTAAACCATCGTGAATCGAGAACACCCTGGAAAGGATGTATTTGACTTAATTCGACCGATTATGTTACATTATACCTGTGAAAATCGAGCATGGAGAGGATAAAATGGCAGATAGGGAGATTGGATTCGGCGTGGTCGGCCTGGGCATGGGTAAACACCACGCCAAGGCGATCGTACAGGCTAAAGGGGCAAGGCTTATCGCCGTATGCGATGTTGACGAGAACAGGTTGAATTCAACAGCACAGGAGTTCAACGTCAAGGGATATAAGGACTACGATGAGATGCTGAATGATCCCGAGGTGGAAGTGGTCAACATCTGTACGCCCAGCGGCATGCATGCCGATATGGCCATAAAGGCCGTAAGGGCGGGAAAACACGTGATCGTGGAAAAGCCGGTCGATATCTCCGTTGAGAAGATCGACAAACTCATAGAGGAAGGGCATAAGGCTGGGGTGAAGATGTCCGGCATATTTCAGTCCAGGTTCACCCCGCTTAACAAACGGATCAAGAAGGCCATCGATGAAGGCAGACTGGGTAAGCTCACGGGGATACATGGACTGGTACTGTGGTGGAGAGCGCCCAGCTACTATCAGGGGCCTCACGGAAGCTGGAAGGGCACTTGGAGCGTGGACGGCGGCGGATCGCTCATGAATCAGGGCATTCATACCGTAGACCTCATCCAATGGTTCGGCGGTCGAGTCAAATCCGTCTACGGCTCCTTCGGTGTCTTCGGCCACGATATAGAGGCGGAGGATAAGACCGTGGCGGTGCTGAAGTTCGAAAACGGAGCGCTGGGGACCCTTACCACGACCACAGCCGCATATCCCGGCCTTTCGACCTACATGTACATCCACGGGCCTAAAGGGAGCATAGTCAAGGAGGACGACACGCTGAAGATATGGAAGATCCAGGGGGAGGATATGCAGAAGGAAGAGGAATACATGTTGAGCCTCTATGGCCCAAAGGAGAAGCGCGGCGTCACAACCTCCTCCGATCCCATGGCCGTCGGATCGACAGGGCACGTCGGACAGATCGAGGACATGGTCCAGGCTATACTGGAGGATCGGGAACCGTATATCACGATCGAGAGCGCCAAACATGCCGTCCAGATCGTCAACGCGATATATGAATCCGGCCGCACGGGCAAGGAGATCTTCATCTGAGTAGGATGCGATATCACGATCTATCGACGCCTCTCAGCGATAAGGATATCGCCAAGCTGCGATCAGGGGATAGGGTCAGATTGAGCGGGGTGATCTACACCGCCCGCGACGCAGCTCACAAACGGATGGTGGAAACCATCCGAGCCGGTAGATCCCTCCCTTTTGATCCGCGCGGAGGCGTAATATATTACGTCGGCCCGGCACCCGCTAAGCCCGGATCGATCATCGGCCCTGCCGGGCCGACCACTAGCTCACGCATGGACCCATATACGATCCCACTGCTGGAGCTCGGGCTTAAGGGGATGATCGGAAAAGGCGAGAGGAGCGAGGAGATTAAAAGAGCGATGCGACGTTTCAAAGCGGTGTACATGACGGCTGTGGGAGGGGCTGCTGCCCTGATATCGAAACACATAATCTCCTGCCAGATCATAGCATACCACGATCTCGGAACCGAGGCCATTAGAAAGCTAGTTGTACGGGATATGCCCCTTTTCGTCGTCAACGACATATACGGAGGCGATCTTTATGAAGAGGGAAAAAAGAGATGGCGAAGGTGAGGATATATTCGAAGGCGGGATGCCCCTTCTGCGTGAGGGGCAAGAGGATGCCGGACAAACACGGGATCGAATACGAGGAGGTAGAGGTAAGATGATCGAGGCCGATTGGGATGTTGCCATCCTGGGCTCAGGACCGGCTGGATTGACGGCGGCCATATATTGCGGCAGGGCCGAGCTTAAAACCGTGGTCATAACCGGAAGGGAGATAGGCGGGCAGATCGCCCTCACTGAAAACTTGGAGAATTTCCCCGGCTTCCCCGAGGGAGTGCCGGGGGCGGAGTTCGTCCAGCTCCTGCAAAAGCAGGCTGAGAAGTTTAAAGCTCAGTTCGAGTTTGATGAGATCACGGAGGTGGATCTATCGTCCCATCCCTTCAGACTGAAAACCTATGGGGGAGAGTTTACCTCCAAATCGGTCATAATTGCCACCGGGGCTTCGCCCAGAAAACTGGGGGTGCCCGGCGAGGCGGAGTATACCGGAAGGGGAGTTTCATACTGCGCCGTATGCGACGGATTCTTCTACAGGGATAAAAAGGTGGCCGTCGTCGGGGGAGGCGATAGCGCCGTCGAGGAGGGGATCTACCTCACGAAATTCGCCGACGAGGTGATCATCATCCACAGGCGGGATCGGCTCCGCGCCAGCCAGCTCCTGCAGGATATGGCCTTCGCCAATGAGAAGATCAGATTCGTGTGGGACTCCGTCGTCGAGGAGATAGTAGGGGATGAGAACGGGGTCAAAGGCGTGAAGATCAGGAACGTCAAGACCGATGAGCGGTCTTCACTCGATGTGGAAGGTGTGTTCATCTACATCGGACATGAACCTAACACGAAGATGTTTGAGGGTCAACTCGATATGGACGAACGCGGTTTCATACTGACTGACGACCGCCAGCGCACGAATGTAGAAGGGGTGTTCGCGGCCGGGGATGTCCAAGACCCGCTGCACAGACAGGCGGTCGTAGCCGCCGGAACGGGAGCGGTGGCGGCGATAGAGGCCGAGAAGTTCATCGCTGCCCTCGAAGGGAGGTCCTATCCGGGAGGACCATAGGCGATGGGTGGGAGGGGAAAAGATGAAGGTGAAATTCCTGGGCACGGCCGCCGCTGAGGGCTGGCCCGGGGTTTTCTGTGAGTGCGAGAACTGCCGCAGGGCGAGGGAGGCAGGCGGCAAAAACATCAGAACGAGATCCTCACTTCTGCTTAACGATATCTATAAGGTCGACCTGCCGCCCGATACATATCTGCATGTGCTGAAATATGGCCTTAACCTGGCCGAGATCGAACATATATTCATAACCCATTCACACCAGGACCACTTTTACTTTGAAGAGCTGAACATGAGACGTCCTCCTTTCGCACATATGGCCGAGGGCAGGGTTACGACCATATACGGCAACGATAAGGTGGGCGACGCTATCGCCTCTATGGTCGAAAATCCAGGATACAGGCTGAGGTTCAGAAGATGCGAGCCGCTCAGAAGCTTTACGGCGGGAGATATGAAGGTTACGCCCATGAGAGCCGATCACGCCTACGATCAGGTGGCGATGTTCTACCTGTTCGAATATCTGCCCGAGGGTAAAACCGTGCTGGTCGGGTTTGATACAGGATGGTATCCGCCCGATACATGGGAGGCCCTGAGCCAGTTTAGATTGGACATGGCCATATTCGATTGCACCAACGGGGCACGTGAGGGCAGAAGGGGACATATGGGGATAAGCGCTGTCGTGGAGCTGAAGGTGGAACTTGAAAAGATGGGTGTGCTGAGGGCCGATTCCCTCTGTTTCGCCACCCATTTCTCGCATAACGGCGGGCTGCTCCACCACCAGCTCGAGGAGGCGCTCGGTCCATACGGGATCCAACCGGCATATGACGGGCTGGAGGTAGAGCTTTAACGGAGAGAGGGCGATGTTCACGGGCCTTGTCGAGGAGATGGGTAAAATCGAGAGGATATCGACACAGGGTGAGGGGAAGAGGATGAGGATATCCGCCGAAAAGGTGTTGGAGGAAACGAAAGTAGGCGACAGCATCGCCGTCAACGGCGCATGCCTGACGGTCACTCAGATCGATGAAGATGGATTTGCGGTGGATCTCTCTCCTGAAACCCTGCGCCGATCTAACCTCGGCGATCTATCCCCCGGAGACATGGTTAATCTGGAGCGGCCGATGAGGTTGAGCGACAGGTTGGGTGGGCATCTGGTTCTGGGACACGTCGATGAGGTCGGCGTTATCCGATCGATAGCGAGGGAGGGCGAATCGGTAGTAATGGCGGTTCAGGTCTCGCCCGGTGGGATGAGATATATCGTGGAAAAGGGTTCGGTGTGTATAGACGGCGTGAGCCTCACCATCGCTGCCATAAGGGATAACACCTCCTTCGAGGTGGCTTTGATACCACATACCTTAAAGGTGACGACCTTGGGGCTAAAAGGGCCGGGTGGCAGGGTCAATGTGGAATATGATATCATAGGAAAATACGTCGAGAAGCTGCTGACCCTGAAGGAGGATCAGGATAAAAGAGGGGTCACGATTGAATTCCTTAGGGAACACGGTTTTATCTGAGGGGTGATGTCCGGATGAAGAAGGGAGATGAATTCAAATTCAACACGATCGAAGAGGTGATAGAGGATATCCGTCGGGGTAAGATGGTGATAGTGGTCGACGATGAGGATCGGGAGAATGAGGGTGATCTCCTGATGGCGGCTGAGAAGGTGACGCCTGAGAGCATAAACTTCATGGCCAAATACGGCAGGGGCTTGATCTGTCTTCCGGCGACGCGGGAGAGGCTCGAGCAGCTCGATATCCCGCCGATGACCAGCAGAAGCAACGCCCATCTCAACACCGCCTACATGGTTTCCATAGATGCCAGTGAGGGCATAACCACGGGGATATCCGCCTATGATAGGGCCGTGACGATCAGGAAGTTCACCGATCCGAACGCGGTACCCAGCGATTTCGTTCGACCTGGTCACGTCTTCCCGCTTCAGGCGGTCGAGGGCGGGGTTCTCAGGAGGGCGGGGCATACCGAGGCGGCGGTCGATCTAGCCAGATTAGCGGGACTCTTCCCGGCAGGGGTTATATGCGAGATAATGAAGGATGATGGAACCATGGCGAGGCTGCCGGATCTGATGCGGTTCGCTCGAGAACATGGCCTTAAGATCATAACGATCGCCGATCTGATAGAGTATCGAAGGAGAACTGAAAAGCTCGTCAGGAGGATCGCATCGGCCAACCTGCCGTCGATCTACGGAAACTTCAAGCTTCTGGTCTATCAGAGCCTGCTGGACGGCAAGGAGCACCTCGCCCTCGTCAAGGGAGACGTATCAAGTGACGAGCCCGTTCTGGTCAGGGTGCACTCCGAATGCATGACGGGGGATCTGTTCGGATCGCTGCGGTGTGACTGCGGCGAACAACTGCGCCAGGCTCTCAGGATGATCGAGAAGGAGGGCAGAGGCGTGCTGGTCTATATGCGACAGGAAGGGAGGGGAATCGGGCTGGCCAATAAGATCAAAGCCTATGAGCTTCAGGAACAGGGATTGGATACGGTCGAGGCCAACGTGAAATTGGGATTCCCGCCCGATCCGCGCGACTACGGCATCGGAGCTCAGATACTGGTCGATCTCGGCGTTAAGAAGATCAGGCTTATGACCAACAACCCACGCAAGAGGGCGGGCCTCTCCGGATACGGCCTCGAGATCGTCGAACGGGTCCCGATAGAGGTTAAACCCAATAAGTTCAACAGGAGATATCTGGAGACAAAACGCACAAAGCTCGGTCATCTCCTGTTTAACCTCATACCTGAGGAGGAGAAAGATGGCGAAGGTACACGAGGGGAACCTGGTAGCGACGGGTCTTAAATTCGGCATCGTCGCCAGCCGGTTCAACGTCTTCATAACCTCACGACTGCTTGACGGAGCCCTGGACGCCTTACGTCGACACGGGGCGAATGAGGAGGATATAGAGATCTTCTGGGTGCCCGGATCGTTCGAGATTCCCCCCATGGCTAGAAAGCTGGCTCTATCGGGGAGATACGATGCCGTGATATGCCTTGGGGCGATAATTCGGGGCGCCACTCCGCATTTCGAATACGTTAGCAGTGAAGCGGCTAAGGGAATCGCCCAGGTCGCCATGCAGACCGAAGTGCCGACGATCTACGGCATCATCACCGCCGATACGATCGAACAAGCCATAGAGCGTGCCGGTACTAAGATGGGCAATAGAGGTGCCGATGCCGCTGTCGCAGCGATCGAGATGGCCAATCTCTATAAGGAGATGGGCTGAAAAGGTGACCAGAAGACGACTCGCTAGAAAATATGCCCTTAACATGCTTTATCAGTCTGAGCTCAGACCTGACGAGCCTATAGAGGAGATCATCTCCCAGTTCCGGAAGAGGGTGGATGTCGATCCGGAGATCAAGCGGTTCGCCGAGCTACTGGTCAGGGGAACGATGGAGCATCTTCAAGAGATAGATGGGGTTATAGAGAAACACTGCGAGCACTGGGAGATACATCGCATGGCCACGCTGGACAGATGCATACTCCGGTTCGCCGCCTTCGAGATCCTCTTCCTTGATGATATTCCCCCTGCAGTGACCATAAATGAGGCGATCGAAATTGCAAAGGAGTTCTCCACGGAGGATTCCTCCAAGTTCATAAATGCCCTGCTCGACAGGATCAAAGATGATGTGGTGAAAGGAGAGGAGCCGTGAGAAAAACAGCTGTAGTCCTCCTGATCCTCCTTCCGTCTCTTGCCTTCGCCTTGGGAGGAGTGGATGTTCTCTCGCAATTCGGGGGAAAGGGTGAGGGCGATGGCATGTTCAGCCGTGAAACCTTCTGGGAAATCGACTCAAAAGGAGATATCTACGTCTCGGATCAGGAGCTCAACAGGGTGCAGAAGTTCTCGCCTGACGGCAAGCTTCTACTCAAGATAGAGCAACCCATAAAGAGCCCAAAATTTAGATTCAGATCCATATCGGATATCTCCATTGATTCGTCGGGCAGGATATATCTCCTGGATTGGAAGATAAAGCCCAGGAAAGGGAAAGAGGTTTATGATTATCTGGTCTGCGTTCATATCTTTTCTCCGGAAGGCAAATTTATCAGGGATGTAGATCTGAGCGGGATCGGAATGCCGAAATATCGACTGGCCTCCGCCGCCTTGGCCGTCCTGCCCGACGGCGAAAGCGGCCTCCTCATCCCACATGGGGATCCTAAACGCGAGCTGCACATGGATGTATCCCCTCTGGGCGATCGGATCTACGTGTTGGATGGAAGGGAGATATACCTCTTCGATGGGAACGGCAAGCTGTTGGGCCGTTTCGGCATGGATGGGCTGGATTCGCCCGTCGATATCAGCTTCGATGGCAAGAACATATGGGTTCCGGACGATAGCATCCACAAAATCTTCAAGCTGTCCCCTGACGGGAAGATCGAACTGTCGATCGGGGGATACGGTTACGGGAGGGGGAAGTTCATAAGCCCGTTCTGGGTTTCCACGCTGAAGAACGGATCGATCGCCGTCCTGGACAAAGCTGCCCTTAAGCGATTCGCCCCGACTATCTTGAAGCGTCGCACGGGTGAACCGGTTAAGATCGATCCCGATATGCCTGAGGAGCTGATCAAATCGACGAACAGGGTGGAGAAAGTGATCTTCAGGAGGATTCAGAGGTTCTCGCGAGATGGAGAATTTCTGGGACAGACGACCATCAGACTGGATGAAGGAGATCTGATGAAAGGAGGGCTGCAGCCTCTATGTGTCGGGCCAAACGGAGAGATATATCTCCAAAACCCCGAGACCCTCCGCGTTTTCAGGGCGATCCCCGCTCACCCCCTTTCAGAGCTGCTGAGGCGTTCGGAAAGGGAGGTATCGCTCGGCCTCGATCTGATAAGGGGAAAGGTGGAAATCGATAACCCCGACGATCTGGACGCAAAGCGAGATTATATCGAACAGGCGAAGGCGACGAGGTTTACGGGAGGGCTTAACCTGAGACATGACCTGGATGAGAGGACAAGGGCTGAGCTTTCGGGATTCGGGTACTATATATTCTATCGGTATGAGGATCACTATTCGCAGATGGACATAAGGACTAGGATGAACCAAGATGATAAAACGCTTGAGGAGATCGGCGGGGTCATGGGGCAAATCAACCTGGATATCAAGCTCAGCCCGGAGCCCTACGATTACCGTACCGCCTCCTTCTACGCCTTCATCGGCCGGGGGATATACAACTTCGTCAATGATGCATTAGCCCCCAGTAATAGGAGATACCTGGATTGGAACATGTGGTATACCGATTGGGGGGGAGGACTGCGATATGGCTTGAGCAAAAACTGGAATTTCGCCCTTTCGGTTCTCAGCACCCCCGCCTGGTATTACGACTATGAGGGAGACTACATAGACGAATACGGTTTGTTAACCAACACCTTCGCTTTAAGGGGGAGATATACAGTTGTTAGGTTTTACCTTCAGGGGAATCTCTAACGTCATCGCGGTCATTCTAATCTCCTTTCTCCCGATTGTCTGGGCTGCGGAGAAGGAAGTCGGGCTCAAAATCGGCCAGAAGGCGCCCGATTTCTCGCTCAAGGATGTCTATGACAAGGAGTATCGGCTCTCCAAGATGAAGGCCACTCTGATCATCCTGATATTCGGCAACAGAAAAACCCGTAAGGAGGCGGATAAATGGGCTATGTCAGTTAAAAGGGAGTTCGGGGATCAGCTCAAAGAGCGGGGGAAATTGATCGCCCTACAGGTGGGCGATGTCAGCAGTAAACCCTTCTTCATAACCCGATCCTTCGTTAAGAGATGGCTCAGGCGTAACAAGACGATCCTACCCATGCCGCTGGATTGGGATGGTAGGATCTTCAAGCTCTATAAGATCCCCAAGAATAGGCCGATGATCTACCTCATCCAGAATGGAAGGATCGTCTGGAAAATGGCATCCAAAATGGAGAAGGAGAAGCTCGAGGAGTTCAAAACGGCTGTTAAGCGGTTTATGAAGCCGGATACGTAAGATTTTCTCACCTCTAAGGCTGTTCCATTCTGTCTAATATTTCCTTCGATCTCTCCTCCCGTCTTTTAAGATATGCGGAGAACCTGCCAGAGTTTACAGCTTTGCAGAGCAGCTCGTCCTCCTTAGCCCGTCTCTCGAGATTTGGATCACGTTTGTCAAGGAGCGATTTCCGCTGTTGTAAGCGCAGCGCCCAACACCCCTACGGGGATACAACATGATAGGATGTGAGGTCTTGTGCTTCTAAAGTTCTCCCATCAGATATCCGATATGTAAGATGGAGAAATCTAAAGCCCAGCGCCCAAGGGGAATAAGAGCAAATTGATAAGAAGCCTAAAAAGGGGTGAGTTATGTGAGAGCCGGTCGGCTTGATGCCGCTCATCAAAATATCATGGGCAATCTGTTGAGCACCCATAGGGTGAATCGACTTCAGGATATCTCGCTCTCCAATCAGGAGAATCGATTCATCCAACAGCTTCAGCGGGCGATCGAGGAGTCCAAACCTAAGGTGAAGTCCACCCCTCAGACACAAGGCAAGAAGGTCAAGGAGAGAGAAGCCGGAGGCGGCCGTCATCGAAGGAAACGGGAGGATGAGGAGGATAAGGAACATAAGGTCGACCTGATGGTATAAAGTCCGAGTAAACCCACCATCGCCGGAATATCCTTGACAACTTAGCCCCGTAGCTTGTATAGTTCCCTTGTAGCGAAATAGCTGAATGATGAACCTCCATGAAAAGGTGCAGGTGGGATGGAGAGATCAGAAGAGATAAAACGCGAGCTGAAAGGGTTAAGCATAAGGTGGAAACTGCTTATCTTACTCGGCGGATCCATGTTATGGCTGGGCCTTTCCCTTATCATATTCGGATCGGTATTTCTGTTGGTTCGTCTGCCGATGCCGGGGATCGCGAGGTTCACGCTTTTCCTGATCGGCGTTGCCGCGACGCTGTTGCTGTTCTGGAGGTGGATCATCAGAAAGGTATTGGCCGACACGTCCCCGTTAAATATGGCCCGCAGGATCGAGAGGATCTACCCGAACTCGAACGCTGCCGTTATAACTGCCCTTCAGCTCGGAGATAGTCCCGAAGTTGAAAGGCTTGGATATCTGCGGGAGTTCCTCGATGAGACGATCCGACAGGCTGCGGAATTTATGAGGGGGATCGATCTCCGAAGGATCTACCTCGATGAGCTGAGATCGATCAGACGATCCACCCCTATCCTTCTGATCGGAGCGGTTCTGTTTTCCCTCTCCCTTCTCCTCTCGTCCGATTCGCTCGGTTTGATCTTTGAGCTGTTTCAGGGGAGGGCTGAATCGCCGATCAGGATCCTATCGCCTAAGATCGTGGAGGTCTCCCCCGGGAATTATCAGGTCAGATCAGGGCAATCGATTAAGGTGATGGCCAGGGTCGTGGATAACATCAGGGATCACCCCGTCATGCTTTTCTATCGGCTGGAAGGCGGGGGATGGCATCAGGCGATCATGACGAAGGAGGAGGCGGAGATCTACGGGATGAAACTCGAGAACCTCGCCCGTTCCATCGAATATTACGTTTCGGTTTCCGGCTCCGAATCGCCCAGATATAGGATCTCCGTCATACGGGAGCCGATGCTGAGCCGATTCAGATATGAGATCGTATATCCCGCCTATACCGGACTTTCGCCTCAGATGCTGGAACCGAACTCCGGCGACATAAAGACGCTCATCGGGAGCATCGCAAAACTCACGGCCGAAAGCACCAAACCGCTTCAGAGGGCGAGCATACAGTTCAAAAGTGGAAGGAAAGTCGAGCTGAAGATCACCGATGGCACCTCATTATCGGGCCAGTTCAGGCTGGAGAAAGAGGACAGATATCACTTCGAGCTGCTCGATACGGAGGGGATCTCCAATTCCAACCCTGTCCGTTACATGGTGACTCCCGTCGGGGATGAACCGCCTAAGCTCCAATTCATCTCACCCGAAAGGGAGGTGATCCTGGATGAATCGATGCTTTTGCCGATCCAGGTCGCCGCTGAGGACGATTTTGGGATCGCATCCCTGAGCCTCGTTTATAGGATAAAAGGAGGTGAAGAGGAGAAACGGATTGAGTTGAGAAGGTTCGATAAACCTATTACGGCGATAAACTTCGATTACACCTGGGATCTTTCAAATCTGAACCTCCTGCCCGAGGATGAGGTTCATTACTTCGTCGAGGCCAGGGATGCGAATGATCTTACAGGGCCGGGGATCGGAAGGACTGAGGTCTACATCGCCCGGATGCCCTCAGTGGAGGACCTGCTGGCGGGATTTGAGGAGAAACAGCGGAAAGGGGAGGAGACGTTGAGGGAGATGGCGCGTAGAGGGGCTGAGATCCAGGACGTCGTGGACAAGATCATCGAGAAGCTTAAAAGGGGCGAGCCGCTTTCATGGGCCGAACGTAAAGAGTTGGAACAGGTGATCCAGACACAGAGGGAGCTCGATGCCCAACGCCGAAAGATGGCCGATACCCTCAGACAGCTCACAGGGGAGATAGAGAAAAACGATCTCTTCTCGATCGAGATGGTTCAGAAGATACAGGAAATGCAAAAGCTGTTTGAGCAGGTCGCCTCGGACGAATTGAAAGAGGCGATGCGTAAATTATCCCAGGCGCTTGAAAAACTCAGCCAAACCGATCTTCTTAAAAACCTCCAATCCGCGAGATTGAACCAGGAGGAATTCCTCAAGCGGATAGAACAGATGATCGAACAGCTCAAACGCCTGGCCGTCCAGCAGCAGATCGAAAAAGCTGCCAGGATCGCTAAGGAAATAGACGAGACACAGCGCAAGATCATATCCGCCCTGGAGGAGATGCTCAACCGGGACAGGGTCGAGCGGACAAGGGAACTGGCAACTCAGGAGGAAAACCTCTCACAGAAGCTCGGATCGCTTCGGAAGCAATTGGATAGATCCGTGGAGGAGACGAAAAAAAGGAACGCATATCAGGAGCTCATCCCATACATGCAGAAGATAGGTGAAGGTGTTTCGTCTGAAAGCCTTAAAGATGATCTGAGCTCCGCGGCGCGGTATCTGCGCTCTTCCAAACCTCAAGGGGCTCTAGTTCCGGCTGGTAGGGCGATGAAGGAGCTTTCCGAGATAAGATCCGCCCTTGAGAACCTGCTGGAGACGATGCGAGGACAAGATGCATCCGAACTGGTCAACGCAATAGATTCGGCTGTCGAGGAGGGACTGGTATTGCTTGAGAGACACTCATCTCTCACGAAGAGGATGGAAAGGCTGATCAGGTCGGGGTTCATATCCGACGAAATACAGGAGGAGTTCAGAACGCTGACGCCCGAACAGCAGGTCATATCCGAAGGGGTTGGAGCGATAGCGGAAAGGTTGTCCGAGATAGGAAGGAAACAGATGGGCTTGGACGCTCAGATCATCTGGCAGATGGAATCGGCGCAGGATGGTATGAGAAGATCGATTCGGGCGATCGAGGACGGAAGACCAAACCTCGCCCTACCGATCAGCAGAGAAGCGCAGAACGAGCTCTCCTCGACGATCCTGAAGCTCCTTCAGACCCTGGATAAGATCAATCAGCAGATGACAGCCGCTGGCCTGGAAAGGATGTTCGAGCAGCTTCAACAGTTGGCACAGGAGCAGGCGAGATTGAACGAAATGGCACAAAATTTATATAACCGGATCAGGCAAAGGGGAATGACCCCAACGCTTGAGAGACTGCTTAAACAGATGGCCCTCGAACAGCAGATGATCCGTGAGGCACTTGAAAGGCTGGCCGACAGAATGGATAAACTCTCCCAGGTTCTCGGAAGCCTTAAAGATGTAGCAAAGGAGATGAGAGATGTAGAGGGGAACCTGAGAAGGAAACGTCTGAATCAGGAGACCCTTCGAAAACAGAAGGAGATCCTCACCAGAATGCTTGAAAGCGAAAAATCCCTTCAGAAACAGGACGAAAAGAGCAGGAAGCGGGAGGCGACAACCGCCAAACGGATCTTTACCCCTTCAAAGGCGAAAGGGATAAACCCCGATCTGCTCAAGGTCAGAAAAGAACTTCAAAAAGGGCTTCAGTCCGCCTTCGATGCTCCCATACCTGAGGGATATCGCGACTTGGTCAGAAGATACTATGAACTGCTTTCGGAGAGCGTGAGATAGAATCAATATACCGCACGTTAGGACGTTTAACGCTCCAACATTCAACGTTCTAACGCCTCCAGGCTGAATGCTGATAGCTCCTATAATGACTACAAATGGCTATCAATGACAACAAATGACATCTCTTGGAGGAAACTGAAGAACTCGGCGAGATCATCGGGAACGCGGTCGAATTCCAGCTTCAGCATCTCCCTTATCAGACTCAACGGATGATTTCCGTCGGCCCACCACCAGGCCGCCAGATATGGTCCCCACCATCGTGGACTGCTCCTCACAACCCTCCATCTATCCGGTGGGATTCCATCCAACGTCAGGGGACCGACGAGATATCGCCTCGGTCCCGATCCGGGTTTGCCCTGAGGGATTTTCATCGTGAGGGAGGAACTGAGATCGTCGGGCAAAACCGCGAGACCTTCGTTATAAAGCTTCTCGATCTGGCGTCGATCGAATGATGCGAGGATATAGGCAACTCCTGCAGTCAAAGAGGCCAGATCCTTAAGCGATCGGGGATCAACTTTATCGGGGGTATCCTCGCTGTTATGCCAGTAATCCCCTCCATCACCCATCTCGAACCACAGGTTGGGAACTCCGATAAGGGGTTCACAGAGGAAGTTATCCCCAGCGAGGGTATACCTGTGAAACCTCAGTTTATCCGGCCTGTGGGCGATCCTCTCATAGAAGATCTGAGCGATCCGGACTACGGCGCCGTCGATCGGAGAACGACAGCAGAGGGGATTGAGGTATATTGTCAGATTTGAATCGTCCGAATCGTAATCCCCTGCCCCACCATCGACATTTATAGCCGCCGGGGATCGGCGAAGCCTTTCGATATTTCTCGTCGTAAAAGCCATCATACCATATGATTCGGGCATCATCAGGAATCGTATGGATCTAGCGGGAGGTATCAGTTTTCCCGATCGGATCATCTCGCCCAACGCTCGAGCGGCCTCGATGAGAGCGGCTGCCCCGGAAGCGTTATCGTTGGCCCCCTGTTCGTTTATATGGGCCGTCAGGAGTATCTCCTCATCAGGCTGCTCCCTCCCCACGATTCTACCGGTAGCATATGCCAGTTCACCTTCATATAGCTCGCTCGACACGATCGCTTTGGCTTTAAGCTCATATCGGCGTGCGAGCCGGCGAAGCCGATTCCCCTCCTTCGGCGATAGCATAATCCCCCAGATCCTGCTATCCCCCTTATGCATCACCCATCCGCCGGGCGAATCGCTCCATGTGTTAATCCACTGTATTGCGTCGGGGAGTTCCTTTGATCTGATCCAATCGCTTATGATGCCGAGGGCACCTTTACGGGCAGCGATCGACTTGATGGAGACGGGATTCGACGGCGTGAAGAGAATACAACCCTTTATATCCCTCCTCTCGATTTCATCCGGAGTGCCTCTCTCAAGCAGGATCAACCTCCCCTCAACGCCCTCCGGCCTTGTGGGGGCGCTCCACATGACGAGCCGATTGGGGTTCTCCTTAAGTGTGAAGGTAAAGCGTTCATCTGTGGAGACATCGATTTCCAAGCGTGCGGCCAGCGGCTCCCATGAGAGCGGCATGATCCAATCGCCGAATTTAGTCTCGCCATCGGCCGGAAATGTGATCCTCTCACTCTCCTCCATTCCGAAGAGCCAGAGCATATCGGCGCAATATTCAGCGCTCTTCCGATATCCGTCGAAGCTCGACCACCTGTCGCGTGAGTATATCTCCGACATATATCCCCACGCCCGCTCTCCTGAAACGTTCCGGTGGATATATCTCAAAAGCTCTTCAATCATGACGACACCTTCGAGATTTCGCTCAGGGGAAACATAAGCGTTATATCTTCCTGGGTAGAGGTGTCCTGGGAAGCAAAGAGGGTTTTCCCCTGCGAAGCGAATTACAATATTCGACGATGATCTCCCTGTCCCTCTCGTTTATCTCCACGAAATCGCAGGCTATCTCCATTTTCTCTGAGAGTGAGGTTTCCCTCCTCACCGAGATCACCCTGGCCAGGAGCGATATATCGCCTAAGGACGGTATTTCCAGGGTCAGCTCAAGGAGCTCATCCTTCTCCGCCCTCACCCCTCCGGTAAACCTGACTCCCGAGCCGCTGAGGTCAATCGTCCTGCCTCTGTTGAAGGTCCGTGAGCTTCTCAGTTCAATTCCAAGGTGATCCATGATAGCGTCGAGCTTACGGTTGATTTCCTGAAGTATCTGGAGTATGGCAAGGTCGAGCTCGCGCGAGCGGAAGGAGGTGGAAGAGGATAGGGCGCGGGGGCTCATCCGTGCCCTCTCCGAAGAGGGGTGAAGCCGGATGAGCTCGCGCATACTTTCAAGCTCGGCCTCGGATACAGCGCGGTAGTAGATTGGGATGGAGGTCTTGACTCTTATGAACCTTCGTTTCTCGTCTATAATCTCCATCTTATCCGAAGGCGCTTTCGCCAGGGAGGGGCTTATTTTCACTTCGGGCGTAATCATAAAGCTGCTGACATAAGGTCAGCACATCCTCTATCAGCTCTATCCCGCAAAGCTCCCTCGCCCTTATCCAGAGGTCAGCGAACTCCACGGCTGCGACAGCGTTATCCATGAAGTTCCTCCTGAGCAGCCCACCGGCTAAAGCGTACTGCCTATCCCTCCTTGGCCAATCGTCCATCCTATCGTCCAAATACCAAAGGTCCACGAGCAGAACATCGAACGGGACCTTCACATTGAAGGATAACATCCTCTCGAACAGAAGGTTCTTGATCTCTGCAGCCATGGCGATGCTCCCTAGGCCCAAGAGAATTGGCGGTTTAACGATGTAAATTGTGAGCAACAATCATGCCAGATTCCAACATCCGCCAGGAACCCAGCGGATACGGACGTTCACAGACCTGAAGTTTAATTCGATAAACACCATCTTGCACGATCCGTGCAAGCATTTGCATAATCTGTGAAGACATTTTCACAGATCATACCTTGACCTTCAAGCATGGATTGATCTGGGCTCGACCAGCTTCACCTGCACCGGGATGCCGAGCTCCCCCTCGAGAACCTCCCTCATTCTCTCCTCCAACTCCATCAGCTTTCTGACCTCATCCACAAACATCCCCGATGACATCTCGATATGTACCTCGATCCCCTCCGGGACTCCCTCGCTTTTGAGGAGCACCATCTCAAACCGCGGTTTTTCGCCCTGGATTTCAGCCAGGATTCTTTCGATCTGTGAAGGGAAGATATTAACGCCTCTTACGACGACCATATTATCAGTTCTCTCCATAACTCTGCTCATCCTCACCGTCATCCTGCCACAAGGACATGGAGATCGATCCAGGGACGTGAGGTCTCCGGTGCGATATCTTATAAGCGGGAACGCCTCCTTCGTTATGGTGGTCAGCACCAGTTCTCCCATCTGCCCGTCAGGCAGTCTCTCCCCCGTGGATGGATCGATCACCTCGGCTATGAAGTGATCCTCGAAGATATGAAGGCCGTTTTTCCGCTCGCATTCCACGGACACCCCCGGCCCTATCACCTCGCTCAGGCCATAGCAATCTATCGCCGTTATATGAAGTGTGTCCTCGATCTTCTCCCGTACCGATTCGGGCCATGGCTCGGCTCCGAAGATGCCCACCCTCAGAGAGAGCTCCGCCGGAGCGACGCCGGATCTCTCCACAGTCTCGGCTATCTGCAGAGCGAAAGAGGGCGTGCAGGCAAGGGCGGTGGTCTTGTAGTTTCGCATGATCTCCACCTGCTTTTCGGGCGAGAGTCGGGAACATGGGATGACGGTCGCCCCTATCCTCTCAGCACCATAGTGAAATCCCAAAGCGCCTGTAAAAAGCCCATAGTCGAATGCTATTTGAACCACATCTTCCTTCGAGACGCCGGCGGCGTAAAGCGATCTCGCCATGAGCTCCGTCCAATGTTCAACATCGTTGCTCGAATATCCAACCACTATCGGCTCACCTGTGGTGCCCGATGTAGTTTGAAGCCTCACCACCTCCCTCAGCGGCAGGGCGAACATCCCATAGGGCTGATTGACGCGGAGGGTCTCCCTATCCGTGAAAGGTATCCGTCCCAGATCATCAAGCGATGTTATCTCCTCGGGGGAGATCCCCGCCTCATCGAAAAGCCTCCTGTAAAACCCGACGTTCCTGTAAACTCTGTTCAAAACGGCTTGAAGCCTCTCAAGTTGGAGCTGTTCTATCTCCTCCCTGGGGAGGGTTTCATATTCGCTCCATATCATTCCATAAGCCCTCCTGATCAAGAAGAATTAGCTTCTCCCTTTTAACCCATCCTCTCTCACCTGAGGGGATGGTTACTTTGAACCAGCCCTGCCTTCGAGATTCGATTCTGACCTTCGATCCGGCATGAAGTTGGATAAAAGCGGAAGCGGATTCAACCGGCATCTCTTTCACCTCAGCGCTATCAGCGACGATAACCCCCTCTTCATGGTTCATCGTAACCCTGAGGCCAAAAGCCAGGAGTGAGATCGCCAGAAGGAGGCCGAAGATCCGTGCCAAATTCCTCCCGATAACCCATCCCCCCCATAAATACAGGTTCAGGAAAAGGAGCGATAACCAATATAGGGTGAGGGAAAGACCGATAATCTCAACGCCGCGTATCCTTTTCAGAAGATAAAATGGGCCTGAAAGATCATCGGCGAAATCGAACCTATCCCTCCTGAGCGCCCTGGCATACATCAACGCTTTGATAAGATCATCATCGCGCGGCATCGTCTCATGGGCCCTTTCCAGCCATAGAATCGCCCCCGCCGGATCACCCATCCTCAGATATGTCAAACCGATGTCGTAATACAGCTTGCCATCCCTATACCTTTCGGCAAGGAGCAAGTATCTATCGAGCGCCTCGTCGTAGTCCCCTGACTCATAGAGCTCCGTCGCCTCTTTGAGGATCGGGTGTGGATCGATCGAGGCGAGCGCCGAAGGCAGGACGAAGATCGCCGCCACAGAGATCAACCTCCTCAACCATCGTTTTATCCTCTGGAATGTGATCTCCCTTATCACCCGGACAACTTCCCTTTTCACCCCCGGATCGATCCTGCCTCCGGGCGAAAACCTGGACATCTCACACCGGGCGAGCAGTTCGTTGAGATCGGAGACGGATTCACCGTCAAATCCCATTTCCTTAAGTGCCGATATCATCCTCGCCCTGAAGGGAGATATTGGGGAGCCGAGGATCTCCTCGATGTATCCGCGGACGGCCCTGATGATACCATCAGGATCATCCCCGATTCCGCCAAGCTCATCGGTAAACCGTCTCATCGCCAGCCAGTTCTTCATTGGCTCGTGTTTTCCGACCAGGATGAGGATCAACGGGAGAAGAGGTAGGATCTGAAGGGAGATGAACCAGGTTTCGGAGTAAAACGGCTTATCATCCTCCCTAAGCCGCTTCGGCCTTTTGAGCTTTGGAAATCCTAAACCGGGTATATCGAGACCGGTGAGCCGGAGCGCCTTGGATCGAAGCGTATGGATCCGACCGTCATGAGGATCGAAGACGGATATCTCTGCCGGTGGAATTCTCAACTCGCCGGCGCCTCGAGGTATGAGCGAATATCTGAATATGGCCTCGCTTTCGAGTTTCGGGGTGCCGATTAGGATCCGGCGATTCTCGCCGATCATCTTGACCTCTAGCCCTGAAGGCCAGCTTATCCTCGGCCTGGGGATCAGATCCGGATCGCCATCGCCGACCAGTTGGATCTCACATCCGATCTGAGTTCCCAAGAAGGTTCTATATGAGCTCAGGCGCGTCTCGATCCTCCATCTCCCCACTGGGCCGGAGAATCCCGGAGGAAGGGGATGAACCTCAAGGGAAACCTCATTTCCGATGATCTTCTCATCTTCCAGGGAGGCAGCCGCTGGCGGTATATGGATCGGCCCCGGCTTTTGCGGGAAGAGGATATACCTGAAGGAGTCAACCCTGTACTCCCCGCCGAACCGGTTCTCATATCTCACCTCAGGTTCCTCCGAGACCGCATAGGACTTCAGACCGGCTGAGGCGAAATCCGGTTCATCGAGGACGATCCCACCTGAAGCCGGATATATCCTGTATATGACCTCAATCGTATAGATCACCCTCTCCCCGACCGAGCATTCGGATCGGTCGAGATGGGATCTTACGATCAGATCGGGTTGAGCGAAGAGAAGGAGGACATATAGGGTCAGGATCATAACATCTCACCAGTCAGGCCCAGCGGCGTTTTCTTCCGTCCAGTCTGATCTCATCATTTCATCCCATGCGAGGGTTTCGCCGTGGGATGTACCCGGGCTTATCCCTCCTGGTTTAACCTTCTCTGCCTCACGCCCCTCGCGCTCTCTCCTTCCCGATCCGGCGGATATGTCGGAGAGCCGAAGGGCGATTTCGAGATTGAATTTGGCGTCCATATCTGACGGATTGATAAGCAGGGCATTCTCATAGCAGCTTATGGCCTCAGAGGGCCTACCCGATTTCAGATAGCAGTTTCCGAGGTTATAGTACGCCATCTCCAGCGTCTCAGGGTCCTTTGATTCAAGCGCCCTCTGATATCGATCCATAGCCGCTTCGAATCTTCCCTCATCGTATAGATCGTTCCCAGCCTGGAGGTTCGAGCGAGGAGTATCCCTCCGGAGAGCGCCTATGAGAACGGCGATCAGCCCCGCCATCAGGATAGCTGAGCCAGCTAGGAGTTTGAAGGCGTCCTTTCGATCTCCACCTTGACGCATCTGTAACCGGCCTCCTCATAGGCCTCTATGAGCCTACAAGCATCCTCCTCGCTCCGATACATAACTATAACCGCCCCGCCTGAGCCGGGAAATTTGGACGGCAGGCCTAGATTCCGAGCGATCTGGATCATCTCCAGATTTCTCCGCCCGATCGCCTCATCGCCATATATCTGACGGCGCAGATCGAAGTTGGCGTTCATAAGCTCGCCGACCTTGTCGTAATTTCGTCTTATCAGGGCATCCCGCATCTCGTCCGTAAATTGAGCGAAACTCCTCATCGCTTCGATCACCTCTGAATCCCCGCTTTGGAATCGGTACTTCACGTTACTGTGGATCTTGCCCGATTCAGAGGGTTCATCCGAGTAAGCGAGCAGAAGAGGAGGCATCAGACCGGAATCTATCGGCTCATATCGTCCATATCCCCTTTTTTCCATGAACTCCTCAGAGAAATCCATATATACCGTTCCGCCGTAGACCTGCACAACCCTATCCTGCAGACCGGCGCTTATGCCGAGCTCCTCCGTCTCAACGCTGAGGATCAGGTTCGGGAGTATAGGTTTCGGGATGGCGGCATATGAGATACCGTAGAACTTCATCATAGCCTTGACGGCGGCCGTGATGATGGCGCTTGAACCGCCCAATCCGACCTGTCTGGGTATGTTGGTCTCATACTCTATGGTGAAGTTCCTATCATCAAGCTCGATCTCATGTCTATCACAGAACTCCTTGAACTTCTTCCCGGCAGCGAAGAGCAACCTCAATCCACCGTAGTATCCATCTCGAATCGCCACCTCATATAGCTCTTTGAGGCTGGAGAACTCGGTCGGATCGTAAATCTTATGAGGTATTATCTGAAGTTTCGGGCTTTCCCAAAGCGTCACCTGGGCGTAGAAGTTGGTGATCGTGCTCGATATGGTCTTGCCGTAAAATCCATCCGAAGGATTCCCTATAAATCCTATCCTGGCAAACGCCTTCTCACGGATTATCATGGTCTAAGAACCTCCAAGCGGTCGATCTAGCCTTATTATACCAACCTTCAGCCCTATTTGAAAGGCATCTTGTCCCCGAGCGCGACTATAGATTGCTCCATGGCATCTCTCGCTTAAAATGATATTTCCTAGCTCAGGATAAGTCAACCCTGGAGGCGGAGATACCCATCATCTCCAGGGTATGGCTCCTTCTGCGATTAGATCAACGGAGGGTCCTGATAAGCTTGAATATCACCATCCCTGCGGCGGCGAGGGTCACGACGGAGAAATATCCTCTTATCCTTCGAGCTTTAACCCTCGATGTGAGAGCCGCACCGACCTGAGCTCCCGCTGTAGAGCCTATCATCGTATAGATCACCAGTTGAAGACTCACGTTTCCGCTTAGGGCATGACCTATCGTGCCCACAAACGCTGAGCATAGAACCAGGAAAAGGCTCGTTCCCACGGCCATTTTGGTCGGCACACCCAGAAGATAGACGAATATGGGCATGATCACCACTCCTCCTCCTATCCCGAGAAGGCCCGTCATCAGACCGATGATGAATCCGGCCATCAATATCATGGGTATGGAGACTTCGACCTGTTCCGCCACGGATATCTTGGGCGAGAGGCCTTTAAACCTCGTTCCAGGTTCACTTTCCCTTCCCGTCCACCTCCTCGCCTCCAGCCCCATCATCACCCCGATTCCCAGGAGCAGGAGGGCGAAGATGAGATTTAGGATCAGGTCCAAAGCGTTTATAGTAACGGAACCGATCCTGATCTGAGCCATGGATTTAAGCCCGTTAAGGAGATGAGTCCCCGCGAGGACGCCGGCGACGTTGCCCCCTAACATGATCAAACCGAGCTTATAGCTGATGTTGCCCAGTCGATGATGCCTTCTGAGGCCGGAGATGGAGGTGCCGATCATCTGACACAGCCCGCTTCCCACGGCTATATTATAAGGGATGTTCAAGATGATGTTCAGGGTGGGTGTCAACAGAAATCCGCCGCCGACGCCGAAGAAGCCTGAAAGCAACCCTATGACCGCTCCCACGATGATCGGTCCGATTGGATTAAGGCTCATTTTCTCCCATCTATTTACACTCAAATTCCCTTTGAGTGTAGCGGTTACCCATGAGGAGGAACGAGGAGAAAGGAAATCCGTTGCACGTTCAACGTTTAACGTTGTAACGTTTTCCGCTTCTGGTTCCTCCTTCCTTTTCGCCCTGAGAAATAAGCACTTTTGACCTCTCAGATCTTTGCTACACTCGGCGATAATATGAGCGTTTATTTAAGGTGGGGAATACCGCTGGATGCGAGAAGGGGGAAGAAGGCTCACATACACCCCCTTCCCCCTTATCAGATCACCTTTAGTAATTTTTGTACCACTCATCGGAGCCGCCGAACCCGGCGTCGGCATAGCTCTTGAATTTTCTGTGTTCGAACCAGGGTTTGGCGGCGGTATATACCTCGTAGATCTTCTTGAAATTGTTCACCCCGCTGGTCATAAGCCATTTCTCCATGGCCTCCAAATCGGGGTAGAAGTTGACGGCTTCCTTCCAGATCGCCCTTCCACAGAGCAATCCGGATGCCCCCGCTTCGGTGGCGAATTTCACGTTCTCAACGAACTCCTCTATGTCAACGCCTGCGCTCAGGATCACCCATGGTACCTGTGAAGCCTCGTCCACAGCCTTACAGAAATCCTTAACGGCATCGAGGTTATAGACGGGCTCTCTGTCCTTGCCGTCGAAAGTTCCCTTGCAGTATTCCTCCGTATACTTCAGATCGGCGGGGAATTCCAGCTTGAGTATATCGACCTTATATTCGGGCTTTGAGAACTCCTCGGCGGTGCGTCTGACGATCTCCGGTTTGCGTTTGGCGTAAACGGGGGTATCATTTGTGGGTTTAGCCGGATCGGGACTTGCTGCCACCTCATCCTCCAGAAGCGGATAGCCGACCAGTTCGAGGAGGAAGGGGATATCGTACTTCTCGCACTCCTGCCCGACGAACTTGATGAAATTCTGTTGGTGCTCGAGGGTCTCGTCTGACGCTTCGGGACGATAATAGATGAGCAGCTTGATGGCGTTGGCGCCGGCACGAACCGCCTTTTCAACCGACCATCCCTCTATCTGTCTGGATCTGCGTTCAAGCCCGTTGGCGCCGGCCTTTTCATATCCTGTTTCCTCAAACGCCAGGAGCAATCCGACGTCCCTAGGGATATAATCCACCGAATAGGGATAGCCGTAAACCGGATCGGTTAAGGTCGCGCTGGAATACGGCGAAAGGACCTTGGTGATCATCATTTTGGTTTTAGCCAGATCCTCGTACTTTATCTCGCTCGGATCCACCCCTAAGACCTTGGAAAGCATCCTGACCATTGAACCTCGCTGATCAATGGCCATCATCCTGAACTTGCCATCTGAATCTGCAAGAAGCTTTATCTTCCTCTTCTTTCCTGCCGAGATGAGAGTCTGTGACATCTTACCTCTCCTTCTTGGATTTTAGTCTCTTCATCACATTCGAGATTATACCATATTTACTCAGCTATAATCCACCTCATATTTGCCTCTGGTGAGGGCGATGATCGCCTCCACCACCAGCCAGATCATCAGAGCGAAAACCACCCAGCCGACGCAGAAGAGCAGCCAGTTATGCGTCTGATAGAACTTCTGGATGTTCTTGATCATCGCCCAGCCGGTCATGAAGATCATGAAACTCATCGGTATTCCGGTCACCCACGGTTTGGCTTTTCTGAAAGCCAGATAGAGGGTAGTCACCGTGAGCGCCAATCCCGCCAGGAGCTGGTTTATCGCTCCGAAAAGGGGCCACAGGATAAGTGCCCCCTGTCCTCCGGGCTTGACCATCGCGAGGGCGAAGGCCGAGATGACGGCGATCAAAGTGGCGATGTGTTTGCCGGTCAGCCATCCCCATCTGATGCTTCGTCCGAACTCCTGTATGATGTATCTCTGGGCTCTGGTGGCCGTGTCAAGGGTTGTTCCGGCGAAGCTGACAATAAAGACGCCCATGATGGTCATCATCAGTTCACGCACGTATCTGCTGTGGCCGAAGACATATCCGAGCATGTTCGCGGATCCGGTCACGAACGCCCCTATCTTGGCCCCCAGCCCGCTCGCCGCGGCCCAATCCTTATAGTGAGCGGCCCAGGCAGCCGATCCGGCGCTAAGCCCTTTCCCTATAGCTCCGAAACCGGCGGCAGCGGCCAAAATAACCAACGAGGCCAATATCCCTTCAGCGATCATCCCTCCATACCCGATCAACTTCGAGTCAGATTCCCTATCGATCTGTTTCGATGAGGTTCCAGAGGCGACGAGGGAGTGGAACCCGGAGATGGCACCGCAGGCTATCGTTACAAACAGGAAAGGCCAGATCGGAGGTGCTCCGCTGGGCGATGGGTTGATGGCCGGCGCGGCGAAACCGAGATGGGCGGGATCGCGGATGAAAGTTACCACCGCTCCCAGAAAGATCAAAAACATAGCGACCAGAAGCTCATGTGAATTGATATAATCCCTCGGCTGAAGTAGGGTCTCAACGGGCAGCGTGGAAGCGATGTAGGCGTAGATCATCAAGATCACAAGCCAGATCACGACCGCCTGCCCCCCGGGGATCTCCACCGGTATGAAAACACCTATGGCGACCGTGGCGTACATCGCCAGGAGCGCTATCCATGACCATAACTCCAGGCTCTTGCCTCTCCTGAAAACCATATACGAGAGGATCACCGCTATCGGTATCTCCATCCACACGGGGAAAACGGAACTGGGATACATCTTGAACAAAATCCCCATTATCATGGCGAAGATCGCTATGACCACCCACAGTTCCAGAAAGATTATGCTCATGAAGAGATACTTGGCCCTTCTGCCGATGATCTGGGTGGTGATCTCACCTATGGACATCCCCTTATTCCTGAGCGATATGACAAGGGCGGAGAAATCATGCACCCCACCCAGGAAGACCGTCCCCAACGTCACCCACAGCACAGCCGGCACCCATCCCCAGATTATCCCTATGGCCGGACCAACTATCGGACCTAAGCCCGCTATGGAGGTAAAATGATGTCCCCAAACCACCCATTTGTTCGTCGGCACGTAATCCACGTCGTCCCTAAGCTCATGGGCCGGCGTGACCTTGGAATCGTCCAGCTTGAAAATCTTTCGGGAGAGAAATCCGCCGTAGAATTTGTACATGGCGAAGAACCAGACAAGCGAGAGAACGAATATCCCAAAGGCCATATCTCAACCTCCTTAACATGGGTCCAGGCTCATCGCCCTTTTACCGAACTCCCTCAGATCGTAGACCTTGACCTTATAATGCTGGGAGTTCATCCTTTTGATCTTTCTGACCTCGTCCCTGAGCCTATCGGCCCGCTTGAATTCGATTTTCCCCTTAAGGGCAGAGCGGGTCTTCAGGTATTCAAGTACCCTTTCGCCTAGGGGTTTCCTCGCTATCAGGTACACCTTTTTGACGTTCTCATTCTGAGTGTACTCCTCAACGCCCTGAAGGTCAAGTATGCCGATCTCATCGGCGAAACCGACGAAGATCTCCTCTTTTCCCTTCTTTTTAACCCAGAACTTCATATCTTCACCGTAAGGCCGTTGTTCCTCACATATGCTAACATGAGCCGGGATTAATGTCAACATGGGCAATCTGAGTATCCTGACCAGGGCTTTTCAATGATTTGGCATAACCAGGTGTGGTAAGGACATTCCCCTGTGCGTGCCCCTGAATCTGGCAGGCATGGGGGCTTGCCACTACAGCGCTGGCGAAAAGCGTTGAAAACCCCTATATCCTGACATGGACATTTGATTTCATCCGCGAGAGCTGATAAAATTTATTGTGAGGATTTCCACGGTAAGGCGCTAGAGTCCAAATGACGTTTGGAATAATAGAAGGAAATAGGCAGTATCATGCGTGGGTTTTATGTGCTTTTATCAGTTACACTTTGTCTTGCCCTTCAGGACTTATCCCCCGCTGAAACGCGAAACCTCGTGCTTCAATTGGACGGCAAGGATGATTACGTCCAACTGCCCTCCGACATCTTCAACGATCTCTCCCAAGCCACCGTGGAGGCGTGGGTCAAATGGGAGAGGTTCGGGTATTTCTCCCAACCCCTCGGTTTCGGCAACGGGGAGAAATGGCGGGCAATGGCGATAAATAACAACATGTTCGGCTCAGACCTGCAGTACTTCATCTACGACAACCTGAAGTTGAACCTCATCAAAGTGCCCAGTATCCTGAAAACAGGGCAATGGTGTCATATCGCAGCCGTCTCGGGCAGGGGAGGGATGAAGCTATACCTCAACGGGGTCATGGTCGGAGAGCACGAATATAGCGGCAGCTTCTCCTCCATCGGAAATGACGAGCACAACTATATCGGTAGGCCGCTGTGGTCGGCTAATGAGTATTTCAAAGGGCAGATCGACGAGGTGAGGGTTTGGGGCGTGGCCCGCAGTGGGGAGCAGATACGGTCGGATATGTTCCGAAAGCTGAGGGGAGATGAGAAGGGATTGGTGGGGTTATGGAACTTCGACTCTGGGGATGCCCGTGATCTATCGCCGAATGGGTATGATGGCGCGCTGAAGGGAGGAGCTCACTGTGTCGAAGCAGAACTCCCAGCGCCGGGTGATCTACCCCGTCCGGCAGTGCTTTCGGGTAAAGTCACAGATAAGATGGGCTCTCATCTCAGCAAAGCTACGGTTCAACTTGAGCAGGATGGGAGGGATGTGGCGAGCGCCATTACCGATAACATGGGGAATTATCACCTGGTTTTTTATCCCAACTCCAAACCTTACGATCTTTCTGCCACATGGGAGCAGAAAGGGAGTTGGAGGCTTGGGATTCGGGTTCTGCCTGGTGAGCGTCGGGTTCTCAATCTCAGCGTGATGCCGGCAGTTAGCATCTCAGGGGTGCTCCTGACATATGATGATACCCCTCATGGGGGCATAGTGGTACAAGCGGTACGGGCATCTCGTGTCGCATCCACCACATTAAGCGATGAGAACGGTCAGTATCAATTCGTTAATCTAAGGCCAGGGAAATATCGCGTGAGATGCTACACGGGCAGAGGGTATCTATATTATCCGCATACTCTGAGGGTCGAGGGAGGTAGAACGCTTTCAGGTATTGACTTCCGGTTCGCCCCATTTAAGAAGGGTACATGGCACAACTATACATACCTCGACGGATTGGCGAATGATAAAGTCTACGCTATTCAGAGCGATAAAATGGGTAATCTGTGGTTTGGGACTGCCGAGGGCCTCTCGCGCTTCGATGGAGAAAGCTTTGTCAATTTCACGAAAAGGGACGGATTGGTCGCCAACCGGGTGACAACTATCTATGCTGATAAGGACGGCAGTTTATGGTTCGGCACCCGATATGGCGGTCTTTCGCACTACGACGGGGAGAAGTTCCTCAATTTCACCAGGGATAACGGACTTATATCTGATGTAGTTCAGGCAGTATACCGCGATTCTGATGGAAATCTGTGGATCGGTACGGATAAGGGGGTTTCCCGATATGACGGAAAAAGTTGGATCAGCTTCACCGAAAAGGATGGTCTTCCGAATGATAACGTCAGGGCGATCACCCAAACCTCCGATGGGGCGCTCTGGTTTGGGACTTCCAAAGGCCTCGTCCGTTATAATAAGGGCCGGTTCAGGGCTTTCACCTCTGAGGACGGGCTTGTAAGCGAAAACATATATGTCATCTATCGAGATACAGACGATGTTCTGTGGATCGGGACAAGGACAGGGCTTTCACGCTACGATGGTAAAACGTTCGTCAATTTCACAGTTCGAGACGGATTGTCGGATAACCACGTATATGCGATCGCCAGGGGTAAAGATGGAGCCCTGTGGATCGGGACTGATGCCGGCGTATCGCGTTACGATGGCGAAGGTTTCATCAGTTTCACCGCTCAAGATGGCTTGACCTATTCCCAGGTGAGGGCTATTTACTGTGATAGATATGGGAACTTATGGTTTGGAACCTACCGTGGTGGAGTCTCCAGATATGACCCTAATTCATTTGTTAACTTCACCACTCAGGATGGGTTGCCTCATAATAGGATCCTCTCGATCGTCGAGGATAAGGATGGCAACCTGTGGTTCGGCACGAGCGGCGGAGCATCCCGCTATGACGGAAAGAGGTTTGTCAATTTCATCTCCCGGAACGGTCTGCCGAGCGACTCGATCCAGAGCATATATCGAGATTCGGATGGAACGTTATGGTTCGGTACCAATGGCGGAGGGATATGCCGATATGACGGACGCCGTTTTAAGATCCTCAACGAGGGAAATGGGCTACAGTATAATCGGGTTACCGTGATCGATGGTGCACCCGATGGGACGCTATGGGTGGGAGCAAGAACGCGGGGCATCTCTCGTCTGGATCCGAAACAGCTTACTTTCGAGAGACTGGATTTCGGCGCCGATTCGTTGTACTGCCATGTCAGATCCATCTACATCGACCCGGATGGGATACTATGGTTCGGAACTGAGAAGCGAGGGGTGTATCGGTACGACGGGGACCGTATTCTGAATTTCAGGGTGAAGGATGGGTTGCTGAGCGATAAGGTTGAGGCGATTCATCGTGGGATCGATGGAATGCTCTGGTTCGCTACGAGCGAGGGGATCTCCCGCTATGACGGACAGCGCTTCCTCAGCCTCACGAAGGAGGAAGGGTTGCCGGACAACCAGGTTTGGGTGATGTACACCGATTCCAGGGGGAGGCTCTGGCTGGGGACGGATTCCGCCGGAGTTGCCGTCTATGACGGCACGGCGTGGATGTCGCTGAACACCCGTGATGGGCTCGCGAACAACACGGTCTATTCCATCTATGAGGACAGGGAGGGAAATCTATGGTTCGGCACAAACGAAGGGCTTAGCCGTTATCATCCCAGTTTCTCACCCCCTACGGTTCATATCGTTTCGGTGCAGTCAGATCGGAGATACACCGATCCGAGCTTGATTCCGGAGATCACGGCGGGGAGCCGGGTGACGATTGAGTATCAGTCCCTTGACTTCAACACCTATCCGGGAAAACGTCGGTATCTCGTTCAGATCAAAGGGGCTGGAAAGAAAAGGGAATTTATCACCTCATCCCCCTATTTCGATTGGAGGCCTCAGAAGCCGGGCTCTTATCTCTTCGAGGTTCAGGCGATAGACCGGGATCTGAACTACTCCGAACCGGCCCGTATCCCCCTGAAGGTTGTCCCGCCGTGGTATTTCAACGGTTGGATCGTTATCCCCTCGGCGGGGGGTTTTCTGGCGTTGATAGCTATCGCCTCAATTCTGGGCCTCCGTTATTACGCCCAGCGGGGGGTGTCGCGTAGATTACGGACCCGGTTGCTCGAGCAGGAGCGTCGGAAGAACGCTCAACTTCAAAAGGCAAAGGAGGAGGCGGAGGCAGCCAGAAGGGCCGCGGAGAGAGCCAACCAGGCCAAGAGCATCTTCCTGGCCAACATCAGCCATGAGATCCGGACACCGCTGAATGCGATCCTGGGATATACTCAGATCCTCAAGCGTGACTCCAGTCTCTCCCCCTATCAGCGAGCAGCGATTGAAACCATCGAGGAGAGCGGAAACCACCTGTTAGCCCTGATCAACGATGTGCTCGATATCTCTAAGATCGAGGCGGGGCGGTTGGAGTTGCAGGAGGCGGAGTTCGACCTCTTCCGGCTGATCGATGGGTTATCCGTGATGTTCCAGCTTCGCTGTGAACAGAAGGGACTGGCTTGGCGGGTGGAATGGGATGTCGCTCACACACATCCACTGGTTTACGGTGATGAGGGCAAACTCCGCCAGATACTGATGAACCTGCTCTCCAACGCTGTGAAGTTCACGGAATCGGGTGAGGTCGTTCTGAGGGTATGCGAGGAGGGGGAAGGCCTCTTCCGCTTTGAGGTTATCGATACCGGCATCGGCATACCTCCTGAGGAGAGACAGGGGATCTTCGAGCCCTTCTCACAAGGCGTGAACGGCGCTAAAAAGGGAGGCACCGGCTTAGGGCTTGCGATCGTAAGGGAGTATGTCCGCCTGATGGGAGGGGAAATCAGGGTGGAATCCACGGTAGGGCGGGGGTCTCGATTCTTCTTCTCCCTGCCGCTTAGGCTCATCGGGGAAGAACGCTCGAAGCATCTGACTGATTCCGAACGGGTGATGCATCTGGCGGATGGTTATGAGGTTAAAGCTTTGGTCGCGGACGATAACAGGGAGAACAGGGAGGTACTGTCGCAGCTTCTTTCGGATATCGGGGTTTCGGTGATAACGGCCGAGGATGGGAGAGAGACGGTGGAGGCCGCTCGCGTCCATAGACCCGATATCGTGTTCATGGATATACGCATGCCGGTCATGGATGGAATCGAAGCTGCTCGACGCATCCTGGAGTTCCCCGATTCACCTCCCCCCAAGATCGTCGCCGTCTCGGCCTCCGCCTTGATCCACGAGCAGCGCAGATATCTCGAGGCTGGGTTCGACGATTTCATAGCCAAGCCCGTTCGCGCCGAACGGGTCTATGAGTGTTTGGCACACCTCTTGCATGTTAAATATGAGGTGAGGGACGAAATAGCAGCTCTTACTCCCGTGGATCCTTCGAGGATAACCCTCCCGGAGGGCCTTATCTCGCGCCTGAGGGAGGCGGCAGAGTATGGACACGTGACGGAGCTGGAAAGGTTGCTCCAGGAGGTTGAACAGATAGGGGAGGAAGGTGCTCGGTTGGCGGAGCAACTGCGTGAGCTAAGCCGAAACTTCGATATGGAGGGAATCCTAAGCATTTTAGAGGTTGTCCGCCATGAATAGACAGCCTTTGATCCTTATCGTAGATGACGTTCCGGCGAACCTGAAGGTGTTGCGTGATGTTCTGGAGCCAGAGGGCTATAGCATCCTCGGCGCCTCCAGCGGCAAGGCGGCGTTGAGAACGGCAAAGGGCGTCCTGCCGGATCTGATCCTCCTGGACGTCCTGATGCCGGGGATGGACGGCTTTGAGGTGTGCCGCAGGCTGAAGGAGGACGAGACCACACGTCATATCCCCGTGATCTTCGTGACGATGCGGGATGACAAGGAAGGCATCCTCGAAGGGTTCCGAGTGGGCGGAGTGGACTATATCACCAAGCCATATGAGACCGAGGAGGTGCTGCTCAGGGTCAAAACCCATATCGAGATCAAGCTACTGAGGGATAAACTGGAGGAGAGGAACCGCGAGTTGGAGAAACGGGCCGCTGAGTTGGAGCAGGCCAATCGACGGCTTCAACAGGAGATCGCCAGGCGCAGAGAGGCGGAGGTGGCCCGCGATCGGGCGGAGGAGGCCTTTCAGAGGGTGGACGAACATCTCACGCTCATCTCTCAGCGGGAGGCCGAACGTTGGGGGATCGAGAGCTTCATCGGCAAAAGTAAAACCATCGCCGGAATATTGGATGACGTCCGTAAGCTCCAGAGCGTGGAGAGGACGAGCGTGTTGATCATGGGGGAAAGCGGAACCGGCAAGGAGCTGATCGCACGGGCGATACATTTCGGCGGCAAGCGTTCGAAAGGTCCCTTCATCGCCGTCAACTGCTCGACCGTTCCCAGGGACCTGGCCGAGTCGGCCTTTTTCGGGCATGTGAGAGGTGCGTTCACCGGAGCCACCTCCAGCCGTAAGGGATATTTTGAGCTGGCAGATGGGGGGACGCTCTTCCTGGACGAGATCGGCGATATGCCGCTGGATCTGCAGCCTAAGCTGCTGCGTGCCATTGAAACGGGCTTGATCCTCCCCGTCGGGAGCACGCGTGAGAGACAGGTTGACGTGAGAATACTGGCCGCGACGAACCAGAACCTCAAGGCTAAGATCGCCGAGGGCAGTTTCCGGGAGGATCTTTACTTCCGCCTTGCCCGGTTCACCGTTACCATACCTCCTCTGAGGGAGCATAGAGAGGACATACCGCTTCTCACCGAGCATTTCCTGCATATGTTCGCCTCGGAGATGGGGATAAAGGAACCGGCCATCACCCCTGAAGCCCTCTCTTTGCTGGAGAGATACAGCTTCCCTGGGAACGTTCGCGAGCTGAAGAACATCATCGAGCATGCGCTGATTAAGAGCGGCGATGGGGTCATTCGACCGGAACATCTGTACTTCATCACATACGGTGGAATTTCCTCATCCCCCGCCATTATCTCGGCCGGTCAAATCGACGGAGCTCTATCTGATCTCGAATATCTCAGAGAGCTCGTCGTCAAACGGGCTCAAAAACGCTCTTCGGGTGATGGGGTGAGTGACGAGGAGAGGATATTGGAATATGTGGAGAAACATGGGAGCATCAGCAACTCGGAGTGCCAGCACCTGCTTTCGGTAGATCTGCGCCGCGCCTCCTACCTTTTGAACAAGCTGTATGAGTACGGCCTGCTCAAACGCGAGGGGGAACGGCGTTGGGCGCGATATAGGCTCCCTTAACATGCCTATTAACACCTTATTAACATGCTATTCGTGTTTTAATAACATGTTAATAGCGCCCCGCCTTTCCGGAATCGGCGTATATCCTGAATTCCCCTTAGGCATGCACCTTGCTTACCCTAAGCATAAGCGACTTAGCTTGGGATGGCTCATAACCTAGGTATATGAACCATCCCCTTAGCTTCAAAATGGAGGAACAGCGCTATGAAGGTGAATAGGACCGAGGCCTACAGGCATTTATTTCTGGTCTTAATCCTTATCGTCTCAGCGATAGGGACGCTCGGATTTAATCAAGCGCTTGCGTGGGAAACTCACTATCGAGATGAGAATCACACAGATACAACTAATGGCTACTATGATGAGAATGGTGGCATAGTCATAGACAAGGGCCAGTATGATGGAAACAAATATGTGATGGAGGCCAAAGGGCAGGAGTACAATTACTACAAGGAGAACGGCGGCGATTGGCAGTGTAAGGATCTAGGCCACGCCATCCGCCTCTCCGATGCGAAGGTCGCTTATTTCTTTAAAGTGCCGCAGGAGCTATATGACCATAGGCTTATCAAGTGGATTTCGATCGAAATAAAATATGACGGAACAGATTACGGGGATTCGAAGTACGGCAATGAGGACCGTCCGCCGAAGTTTTACGTCAGGGATTTCCGAAATGCGGAGTACGATGAGAAGGGGGAGTTCCTGAACAACATCGCCAACAACGATTATCACTATAAGAGCACAACATTATATGACGTCTACACCGATCAGAGTCAATATCGCATCGGCTCCCCGGACGGCAACAGCCCATATGAGATCCATGTGAGGATTTACGCCCCTGATGGATACGGATCAGCACCTGATGATGACGACGCGGAGATAGATATCGACTACGTTCGGGTCTATCTCCACCTGAGCCAGCAGCACCCACCGCAACTCCGGCTCGTCTCACCCGAGATGGGACCGAACCAAAAGGTGAACGTCCCGCTGGGAGATGAGAGTAGATCTTTCACCATAGAGGCCGATGATCTAAGCGGTTCGGGGTACCCCTACCGTGAGTATTATTGGACCGATCCCGAAAATATACCGCTGGCGACTAATCCTAAACCATCTTTCTCGGATCTCACGTGCGAAACAACTGAGCCCAATATGAGTTACACTTTCAATAAATCTGCCAGCGACTATGTAATCTACTGCTACGTGCTCTACAAGAAAAATTCAAGCTCCACTAAGATGAAGGAGACGATAATATCGGAAATGCTGGAGATCCCCGTTCGCGTCTGGCAACGCCCGACGGTCTCCGACGCACCCCCTCAGGACGTCATCGATTCAGGGGATGTCTTCTGGTATAACGGCAAATACATCGGAGTTGCGGGACAGCCGGTCCGCCTGATGGCGAACGGCGAGGCGAAGAATAGCGTCGATGAGATCGATAAATTCATCTGGAGTTTCGACAACACCGAGCTGGAACAGGGAAGGGATGAGGTGGTCTCCTACACGTGGAACTCAGCTCAAAGCTATCAGCTCAAGTGTAAAGCGGTCACCAACTACGGCATCGAGAGCGAGGAGAAGACCTTTACAGTGGCCGTTTACCCCATCCCCCAACTGGACCCGGGAGGAATAAACGGACAATATTCGGGAAGGACGAATAAACCGATTAGACTTAAGGGTAATCTCACCAACACCACCAGCTATCCAGGCGCCTCTGTGGAGTATCGATGGCGCGTCAACGGCGATATCCCCATCCCGCAGCTCAAGGGCGATGCCGTGGATGAAGGAGATTATATCAGATTGACGGAGGCCCAAAACGGTCAGGTCGAATACGTTAACATGCCTATGAGCGATGACTTCAGCGTGACGGGCGAGTTTTGGTCAGGCGGAGGTAGTCATGCTGACGCCTTCTACGTTTATCTCTGGGCCACCGGTACGCCGACATCGGAAAACGACGCGAAAGGTCAGTATACTATTGCTTTCGACGAGCGGGATGAACAGATCCAGCTCCTCGATAACGGCAGCCGCTTGAAGACTGTGGATCTGACGAAACCGCTCGATAACGCCCAGTGGCGGCCGTTCAGGATCGTGTTCAAGCAGGGGAAGTTCCAGGTCTATATGGATCATAAGCTGAAGCTGGAATATGACGTCGGAGACGCCTATCAAAGCCGCATGAACGATTCAACCCACAACCTGTTCGGCTTCGGCGCACGAACGGAAAACCTGAACAACGAACATAGGGTTAGAAATATGATGTGGACGCCGGGAGAACCCATAGACACGACGGGCAACGGCGAGGCGGAATACACGTGGACCGAGGAGGGAACCCATAAGGCGGCTTTCACCGTCACGGTGACCACTCCGGAAGGGTTGATCCTTGAGAAAACCGGGTTCGTGGATGTGAAGATCGAATCCGGTGTGCCCACGGCGATGCCCGGAGGACCATATAGGGGGGGCATCCAGGGTGGAAACTATTCGCCGATCCAGTTCGAGGGGAACGATCCCGATTTCGTTGAGGCGGACGATATAGGACACATCAAGGACTGGACGTGGTTTTTCCCGGACAACGGTGGCTGTTCGCTGAAATTGAACGGCGGAAATGATCACGTCGAATTGAATAGCTTCAGCGACTTCCCCACAAATGCCATCACGGTGGAATTCTGGATGCGATCGTCGGATAAAGCTAAAAAGGGAACCCCTATCTCCTATGGAAGCGCGGACGATCTCCTGATCTACGACTATGGTGACCTCAAATTCCGCATCGCCGGTGAACAGGTAACGCCCAGCGACAGTTCAACGAAGGTGCCTGTCAACGATGGCAGATGGCATCACATAGCCATAACGTGGCAAAGCTCAGATGGACAGTTCAAACTCTATGAGGATGGCGCCGAGGTTAAGGACTACTCGGTCACGGTCGCTCGGGATGAGACGTTAACCCAGGGTGGTACCCTAATCGTAGGTCAGCCGCAGGGTAGCTTCGGAGAGGCGTTTGTAGGTTTCATAGATGAGGTGATGATCTGGAACGTCGTCCGAACGGGCGACGAGATCCGAAGCGATATGGACGGTGAACTTATCGGTAACGAGAGCGGACTCGTGCTCTATTGGAAGTTCGATGAGGGTGAGGGAGACACCGTTAATGACGAAACTGGGCAAGGACATAACGGATCTCTACTCAATACCGCTGATGCCTGGGCCTCTGAAGGACATCCGGTGGTTGTACATGGCATCTGGAACCCAACGTATGAGTTCCCCGAGCCCGGGAATTATGAGGTGGGGTTGAAGGTGCGCTCCGAGTACGGAAAATGGAGCACGATGGCTGTAACGCGTGTTAAGGCGATCTCAGGTAAGATCGCAGGGTATGTCCGAGCCGCCGACCTGCGCACCCCTGTGAAAGGGGTGCGATTGACGCTCACCTCAAGCCATGTCGATGAAAACGCGCTCATTCGGGCGGCGAACTCCGATGATCGGATGCATGTCGGCTCTGGCTGCATATGGACGGAGACGGACGATAAGGGATATTATGAGTTCACCCACCTGCCGCTCGGGAGCTACCGGATCCGGGCCAGTAAGGGCGAGGGGGACAAAGCTCACGAGTTCAAGAAGGCCGTCCAGGTTGTCGAGCTCACGCTTGATCTGCCGAATCAACTCGCAGTTGACTTCGTTGACCTCAGCGTCTTCTCCGTCGGCGGACGGATCGTCTATAGCATCAAGAAGAACGAGGCTGATGTCCTGGTCAGCGGGGTCAAGGTGACCGCCCAGCCCGTCGGTTCCACCAGCCTTATAAGATCGTTGCCCAGCACGAAATCGCTTTCCTCCCCCGCTAACACGAATTACAGCCTTCCGCTGTTCGCCGGGAAATATCTCTTCCTCGCCGAGAAGGAGGGGCATGATATCCGCCTGGCGGGAACCAATTCGGACGATACGACCCACACACCGCCGGACGGCTATGATCCGGACACGGGCCTCATCACCATCGATAGGGCTCGAACCGATATCGACTTCGTCGATTATACGACCAGGGAGCTGACGGTGATCGTCCAGGACTCCGGCGGGAACCCGATAGCCAAATACCCGGATAACTTCTCCAACGCCGGCGATCCGATCAAGGTCACAGTCGAGGGAACTAACGGGGCGGTGAACGACGAGCCTGTCGTTCAGGAGGGTGATGAGTTAGGGACGCTTAAACTCACGCTTAACCCGGGCAAGTATACCGTATATATCAAGGGAGCTAAGCCGGAGAGAAAAGAGGTGGATCTGACGGGGGAAGATGGCAAGGTCACCATGATCATACCGGTTAGGATAGAACTGGCGGTCTATCCAGATCCTAAGCTATTCGATGTCGAAAGCCAGAAGTTCCTGGAGCTCTTCGGCCTGACCGAAAACGATAACCCTGAAGGATACATGTACTATTATCCGCCCAAACCCCGCTCACATACCTATACCATCGAAGCCACTGCAAATGGACATCCCGTGAAGAATTTCGTCCTACATGTGACTGATAACGTCAGCATGATGACCCCTGATGAGGCGGAGGAACAGAGGATAGAGGTCGTGACCGATTATAAGCCTGAGGGGGATCAGGGCAAAACGGAATACACAATTATAGCAGGATTGCCCAAACAGACGGACGACGACCCGCCTCTTGCGGCGCCGAAGACGGTTACCTTCTGGGCTGAAGCCGAGGGATATGAAGACAGCGATACGGTGACCAAAGAGGTGACCGTGTTGGGGGTGGTCTCAAAAGGTGGAGCAGCAAAGATCGTCTCCGTTCCGGTGGTCAACTATACCGTCCTGCACGATCCTCCAGGGGACCACAGCTATTCTTTCCTGGACGATACGATGACCGTCAAAGGCATAATCACGGATATGCGTATAAAGATCAAGGATAAGGAGATACCGGTTTATCCGTTACCATGGAGCGACGAGCGATCCATAGAGGGTTTCAAGTTTGAGAAATCGCCGGATTCCGAATCCGAATTTAAGGATCTGAAGGATAAGGGGCTTTTAAGCTATGAGGAGCCCGACTCCGTGCAACACAAGTTTATCATAGGCGCCGCTTACGCCGGTGTAACAGGATCAACATTGGTCTTCAGTGGACCTTTATCCTACCTCCTGCTGCTGGCTAAAATAGGTGTGACAGCCTGGGGATTCAAGAGAGGAGATACGATACCAGGTTTCGGGCATTTCGTCCAGTATGAGATCACGCCGAACCGTCAGCTAAGGACGCCTTCCGATGACACCCTACCAGACCTGGTTGGCCCCGGTAAAGGCGATATCTACTTCGGTGAAGGATGGACCTTAGGACTGCAGACCAAATACTTCATGGGCATCCGATGGAACAAGAACGAACGAAAATGGGAACTCTCGACAGAGGAGGTTAAAACATATGACATACTCGATGTTAGCAACCAGTATATCTATACCATCCGGGATATCGAGAACATCATAGATGATCTGCAAAGGACGATAAATGATATCGGAGATGACCCCGATAGGCAGGAGGAGAAGAAGAAACTCCAGAACGCCTATAACACATGGAATACTCTGCTTGAGAATAACCTCGCCTACATCTGGAACAGGGACTACGTCCCATATCTGCACGATCCGGATGAGAGCAAAAGGAAAACGTTCGACGATTTCGCCAAAGATCATAACCTGAAGGATATGGATATGCTCATTTTCAGCGCCGGTCCCGCTTTTGAATATTCCCGTAAGATTCAAGCCGGAGATTTCTCCTATTACTCGATTGACACGAGCGTTGGCTCCTCCACTTCGATAAGCAACTCATCCATCGTCAGCGCTGGCGCCAACTTTTTCGGCTCAGGGGCTTTCATAGAGTTCGCTCTTACCTCATCCGCCGGTCTAACTACCACTCACACGCTTGGCAGAAACTGGGAAGGTGGAAAGGGCACGGAACAGAAAGTTGGGTTCGTTCTCCAGGACGACGACGTAGGAGATAACCTCGCCGTTAGGGTCGGCGCCGATCCCAGATGGGGAACGCCCATCTTCTTCCAAGACCCCGGAAGCTACACATCCGATCCATGGGAGGCGGGCACCAACAAAGCCGTGGACTTCACCATGGAACTCGTTCAAAACACCGCGGATACCTTCGACTATCATGAAGGCGCCCACTATAAGGTTAAGCTTACATACACGGGGCAGCGATCTTTAGAAAACAATGGCTATATCAACTTCATCATGTACGAACGGCTCAACGACGGCGAGGAGGATAACCCCACGGTCAGGTTCAACGGAGATATGGCCCCCTACAGGGTGAAACTCACCAAGCAAGGTTCCATCGCTTACGTTAACGTCTCCGTCTATCCGCCCGAAGCCGACAAAGATAACTCAGGTGAGAAGCAGTACACGGTTAGGATTATCGCTGAGGAGGAGGGAGATCAACACATCAACCGATCGGTCACACTCTACCCGAAGTTCGCCGATCTTAGGGCGCCCAGGGCTGTCGTGGTCGCCCCATATGATGGCGAACGAATCAGCCCCGAATTCTTCCCATCAGATAATCCGTTCAAAATCGAGGTCGTCTCCGAAGACATGGATATCGCTAAGATACAGCTCCAGATCCGATCCAAGCGGCCCGACGGCGTATGGGAGGAATGGTGTGACCTTTCAGGCATGGAGTGGGAGGAAGAAAAGGATAACTCCAACGTCACAGTGTTCGACAGGCTCGACAGAAGACCCCCCAGAAGGGAGTTCACATTCAGGTGGCCGGAGGATCAGATACGGAACCTCGGCGTTGGCGAATACGCCCTGAGAGCTGTCGCCGAGGACAAGGCCTCCAACAAAGACCTTGACCCGCCGTTCGTCACCTTCATGGTGGATGACGCCAAGCCGTCAGTTCTGTGCACCGTCCCCGACTATCAGGCAAGGGATAGCGAGAGGATCTACCACGGAGAGCTCAGCGTCACCTTCACCGATGACATGAGGGCGACCGACTTTTCAGATAGAACCTTCTATGTCACGGATCTCCTGGATGGAGGTAAGATGGTATCTGGATACGTCTCCTACAGCCCAGCGCTCCGAAAAGCCGTGTTCGTGCCCATCACGCCTTTCAAGCCCAATGGTTTCTACCGCGTCGAGATAAAGACGGACGTCCATGACCTTGCGGGAAATCCCCTGGACAACACCTTCATATGGACCTTCCGAACAACCGACGCGCCATTCGAGCCAACATGGTCTCTCAACTGGAGGGTCACCGATGGGGTCACAACCGATTCCAACAACATAGCCGGAGTTGAATACGGAGCTACCGACGGTAAGGATGAAAAGGACGTCAGAGCCGTTCCCGCTCTGACCTCGACCTCCCAATCCCCAATAAGTTTGTCCTTCCTCATTGATGGGGACAAGAAGAACGGGTTTGACCGTGATATCCGCCCCGCAGACGGCAGATTGGCACACCACTGGTTCTTCGTCATCGATAACGCCAAACAGGGGGCCACCGTCACGCTCGAATACCAGCCGTCCGTTAGGCTCACCAAGACGACACGTCAATATCAGATTCTACGATTGGTGGAGTTCGACCAACAGGGGAACGTATCAAACGTCATCACCCTCGATCCAACCCAGGCGCCTACAGACTCCGTCACTGGCGAGATCGGCTACGTGGTGGCATATCAATACACGAATCAGGGCGAAAGCTCCAGATACTTCCGACTGGACGTGCAGAAAGCGGAGTATGTGGCAACGGAATGGGAAAAAGGAACTTCTGGTTGGAAGTTCTTCTCCGTCCCCATAACACCCCAACGGGCTGAACCCTTCGTCAACCTCGGTGATGACATCGATCCGTTCCAGATGTTCCAATACGACACTCAAAGCGGAGGATATAAGGTCTACCCCTATGACATCGGAGAGGTTGCCCTACAGACAGGCCATGGATATTTCACTAGGCTGGCTGAGGACGTGGAGGTCGACGTCGGAGGGGCGATGAATCAGGGCGACGTGACGCTCACGCTCCAATCCCCCGGATGGCACCCCATAGGTAACCCCTTCATCAAGCCCGTCAAGGTATCCGACCTGAAGATAAATGGGGAGCCGTTTGATAACGCAGTTAGCGATGGGATTGTGGAGGGAACACTATACAGATGGAAGATCGTCACGGAGGAAGAGAAGGGTACGAAGAAACAGGCCGGCATAGAGGTATCAGATGAGTATCAGACCGTTTCAAGCGACGATACCCTAGAGCCATGGGAAGGGTATTGGCTTAAGACAAATCAAGCAGATGTGACCCTGACCATCCCCGCACCTGCGGATCTACCCGATCGAGCCCCAACGCCTGATTACCTGAAACCGCCTATGGCACCGATGG
>JAGGXZ010000189.1 GCA_021162805.1 Candidatus Poribacteria bacterium | reverse complement strand
GCTTGACCTTGAAGACCACACGCGAGGATATGCTATATGCCGTATCCTGGGCGATGATAACTTTCCTGAAGGAAGCCCTCGAGGAGTTCAGAGCCCTTGCCACCTTGAAGGAAATCATAAAGGTCACGGGAGGGGCGGACATACCCGGGTATTCGGATCTGAAGCGGGAGGCTTTAAGGGAATTCAAGTTCGAGAGCGTCCGTGAGGCAAGTCTAAAAGGAGCAGCGGCCTTAAGCAGAGATGAAAGATGACAAAGATAATAGGGCTCCTCATAGAAATGACCTCTGGTTCGCTATGAGATTCATCTCCACCGGAGCGTAAACCTAAAAGGAAGAAATACGTCTCAATCTCCTGAAAAAATAAGAGATTAAAATGACTCAAAATCATTTTAAGCAGATTTACTGTGGGTAAGTTTGTGAAGAACCCTTGATTTTTTCACCTTCCCCCTCTCTCCTAAATCCTGGAGGGGACAGAAGGCTGAAATTCTCCTCCTGTCCCTATCTCAGGAGATAAGGAGGAAATCAAGAGGAGCTACGATGGGAGTCAAAGGATGGGGCAGAAGGGCAGCGATCGGAATCGTTATTTTACTGATGATAACCGGTGGAGCCCTCTACTTCTTTAAATTCCGCCATAGTTCAAACGATAAGGACGATATAAGGGTAGAACGGGTCAGACGGGGCAGGTTCGTGGTGAAGATAAGGGATACCGGCAACCTTGAGCCCCTCATATCGGTCGATGTCAAGTCGAATGTGGAGGGCGAGATAAAGAGGATCTACGTCAAAGAGGGGGATTACGTCCATAAGGGGCAGATCCTGATGAAGATAGATGATAGGCAGATCCTGGAGCAGAAAAAACAGGCTGAGGCGGATGTCAACGCCGCCAAAGCTCAGCTCGAACAGGCCCGGAAGAACACCGAGCTTGCTATAGCCAGATATCAGAGCCAACTGAAGCAGTATCAGGCGGCGCTCGAGAGCGCAAAGGCCGCCTATGAGGCGACCAAGACCACATCGGCACAGCTCATCGCTCAGGCCGAATCCGAGATAAAGGCCACCGAAAACGCCCTCGAACAGGATATGATACAGCTCCGCCAGGCTCAGATAGCCCTTGAGCAGGCGAAGATCACACTCAAACAGTACGAGACGACGCTTAAATCGGCTCAGGTGAATCTGGAAAACGCCAGGGCCGAATATGAGAGGATGCGGGAGCTTTTCAAGAAGAAATTCGTCGCCAAGAAGGAGGTCGAGGACGCTCAGCTCAGATATGCCAACGCCCAGACACAATACGAAAACGCCCTCAAGAACGTCGAGGCTCAGAAAAAGGTGATTCAGTCACAGGAGGAGACCATCCAGGCGCGCCAGAAGGCGATCGAGAACCGACAGGCCACCCTACAATATCAGAAGGACAACCTCAAAAAGCTTAAAGAGGCAAGAGCAGCCCAGGAGAAGCAGGCCCTTTTGGAGGTTCAGACCGCCCAGGAGAAGCTGGATCATCTCAAAGAGGCGGCGAAGGCCGAGGAGGAGATAAACAGGCTCGCCGAGACAACCGCCAAAGCGGCGTTGCTCAGGGCTCAGAGCTATCTCAAAAACCAGGAGGAGAGGCTCGCGTGGACGACCATCACGGCTCCGATGTCGGGCATCGTCACCCAACTCAACGTCGAGGAGGGTGAGATCGTCATCTCAGGCCGCTCCGCCTTCGCATCCATCCCGCCTATCATGACCATAGCGGATCTCTCCAAAATGGTGGTTAAGGTCTACGTGAACGAGGTCGATATAGGCAAGATAAAGGTCGGACAGCCCGCTGAGATTAGGGTCAGCACCTTCCCCGACAAAGTATACCAGGGCAGGGTCAGCGAAGTCGCTCCGAGCGGCCAGTTTAAGGATAACCTGATCAAGTTCGAGGTCGTCGTCGAGGTGCTCGGATCGCCCTCTGAGCTCCGCCCCGGAATGACCGCCGACGTGGATATCATAGTCGATGATAGAGACGATGTCCTCCAACTCCCCATTGAGACCGTGCTGGATAAAGACATTATGATCGTAAGACCTTCCCTTAAGAAGGAGGATCTGGGGAAATTCAAGGTAGGCGATAGGGTTGAAGTGGAGACCCTGATGGGCAAGAAGTATCCCGGTAAGGTAAATGCTATATATCCCGATAGAAAAGATGAGAACATGGAGATCTTCATAGATGAAACAGAGATCGGCCTCCAAACGGGAAGCTATAACCTTCATATCATAACGAAAGACGGCGAGAAGATCGAACATGTCTTCGCCAGCGTCCGATCCGAGAGGAAGCACTACGTCATGCGAAAATCCCCTGAGGAGGAGGCTAAGCTGAGCAAGGAGATACGTGAGAGGCAAAAGAAGGGCGAAGCGCTTATGGGGATAGAGACCTATGTCAAGATAGGGGAGAGAAGCCAGACTTCCGTGGAGATACTCGACGGATTGAAGGAGGGAGATGAGGTCTATGTCCCCTCGATCAGCACCCTTGCCAAGATCAGAGAGCTTAAGGAGAAACAGAGAAGGGAAAGGGAGAAGAAGGAGGGCAAGAGATGAAGCTGATCGAGGTCAGGGATCTCTGGAAGATATACAGGATGGGAGAGGTTGAGGTTCATGCCCTCAGGGGAGTCTCATTTGATGTGGAGAGAGGTGAGTTCGTGGCGATCATGGGGCCTTCCGGATCGGGGAAATCCACCCTCATGGATATCCTCGGCTGCCTGGCTAAACCGACCAGGGGTTTATACAGGCTTGAGGGCGAGGAGGTGGGGAAGCTGTCGGATAACAAGCTCGCTGAGATACGGAACAGGAAGATAGGCTTCGTGTTTCAGGCCTTCAATTTGCTGCCCAGAACCACGGCCCTCCACAATGTGGAACTGCCTTTGATCTACGCCGGCGTAAGCCGTAAGGAGAGAAGGAGGCGAGCGATAGAAGCGCTTGAGGCGGTCGGTTTGGGCGATAGAATACACCACAGATCCAACGAGCTTTCAGGCGGACAGATACAACGTGTTGCTATAGCAAGGGCGCTCGTCAATAACCCCTCCATCATCTTCGCCGACGAGCCCACCGGAAACCTCGACACCAAATCCAGCCAGGAGATAATGAGGATCTTCGAGGAGCTTAACCGCCAGGGCAACACCATAATTATGGTCACACATGAGGCGGACATAGCCGCTCACGCCAAAAGGATAATCCATCTTCGCGATGGCATGATAGAGGCGGATGAGAGGATCACCCCTTGACTTATCCGCCCGAGCGGAATAAACTTTGTGATCGCCCAGAGAACGCCCGTTTTGAAAGGAGATCTGAGATGTCAAAACGGCCCAATATCTTGTTTCTCATGACGGATCAAATGCAGGGACGGGTTCTGGAGCCCGACAATCCCTGTATAATGCCTAACCTCGACCGCCTGGCATCACGCGGCGTCCGGTTCAGACGAGCTTACACGCCTAACGCCGTTTGCTCTCCGGCGCGCGCCAGTCTGATGACGGGGCTCCTGCCACACAATCACGGGGTCCTGGAGGTCATTCACTGCGTGGATCCCGATCAGAGCTGTCTTCGAACCGAAAAGCCCCATTGGGCGCAGAGACTCGCTCAGGCCGGATATCGAACCGGATATTTCGGCAAATGGCATATCGAGAGGACGAACCGGCTTGAGAGGTTCGGCTGGCAGGTCAACGGCGTCAGCGGAGGGGAGCTTTATAGAAAACATAGGAGCTCAATCCTCAAATGTTCATCAACTCCCAGATACCTTCTCTCAAGGAAGATCAATCTCCCCCCAGGATATCAGGAGAAGCTTCTATACGGAGTTGTGGATCAGCCGCCTGAGGAACGGGGGATGGGGATCACTACCAGCTTGGCGCTAAAATTCCTCGACGAGGTCACGCGGGGTTCGGATCCGTGGTGTTGTTTCGTCAGCGTCTCCGAGCCTCATGATCCCTTCATAGCAGGTCAGGAGGCGTTTCGGCTTTATGGCTCGATACAACTGCCGCCCAACGCGCGCGATGACCTGAGCGATAAGCCGGGGATCTACCGGAAAGCCGCCAGAACATGGGCCGATATGACCGATAGGGAGAAACGGGAGGCGGCCACATGCTATTATGCCTCTATCACCGAGATAGATCAGCAGTTCGGCAAACTCATCGATCTGATCGAGGAGAGAGGAGAGCTGGAGAACACAATAATCGTCTTCACCACCGATCACGGCGAGCTCCTGGGAGCTCACGGTCTGTATTGCAAGAACTACTCGGCCTTCGAGGAGGTTTATAACATCCCGCTTATCATCTGCGGGCCCGGTGTGGCTCAGGGCGCCGTCACGAACGCCAGGGTTGGACTTCACGATCTATGCCCCACGCTCCTGGAGATGGTTGGCCTCGATCCGATAGATGTGCCCGACTCCCGATCCTTCACACCCGTTTTGAGGGACCCCGAGGGCAAGTCGGCGAACTTCGCCACCGGATATGCCGAGTATCACGGCACGCGATATAAGCTGACGCAGCGGGTGTTGTGGGATGGGGAGTGGAAGTTCGTGTTCAACGGGTTCGATTTCGATGAGCTTTACAATCTGGACGATGATCCGTATGAGATGGAAAACCTTGCTGGGGATCCCGCCTATCAGGGACTTGTCCAGGAGATGATGGCGAAGATCTGGAAAATTATCGGGGAGACGGGGGATCATTCGCTTTACAACTCACATTACCCTGCGCTTCGAGTTGCCCCGTATGGCCCGCTGATCTCATCCTGAGGAGGTGTTATTTGGGATGGCGGCTTTGAGGAGGATTTTGAAGGTACTCCCTTCGCCTGGGGAGCTATCGACGTGGATCTCGCCGCCGTGGGCGTGGACGATGGCCTGGGCGATGCTGAGACCCAGACCGAATCCCGCCCCTGATCGGCTTCGATCGCCCCTATAGAACCTGCGAAATATCCTTGAGATCTCCTCGGGTGGGATACCTACTCCCGTATCGCTCACCCCTAAGACGGCATGATCCCCCTCCATATCGACCGAAAGCGTGATGTCGCCTTCGGGAGGCGTATATTTCAGGGCGTTATCCACGAGATTAGCGGCTGCTTGAAGGAGTCTGTTCGGATCGGCCATGACGTATACCTCGGATTCGGCCTTAACCTGCAGGTTTAACCCTTTCTCCTCGGCAACTGGACGGAACATCTCAGCGATCCTTCGTGCGATATCGCTGAGGTCAACCCTTTTCATATTCAGCTTCATCAGCCCTGATTCCGCCTCCGAGATATCCAGGGTGACGTTTATCAGCGATAACAGCCTATCGCATTCGGAGATGATCTCCGCCAGCGTCTCCTGATATTCCTCCGCCCTTCTCTCCTGCATCAACGCCACCTCCGCGCTCCCCCGTATCCTGGTGATGGGACTTCTCATATCATGTGCGATGTTATCCGTGATCTCCCTCATCTCCGACACGAGCTTCTGGATATGATCGAGCATCTCATTGAAGGTTGAAGCGAGCCTGTCGATCTCATCCCCTGTTCCCGTCAGCGGCACGCGGCTTTTAAGCGATCCCTTGGATATCTCCCGAGCGACAGAGGTGACGTCCGCCACCCTCCTCAGAGCTCTATGTGCGAGAAACCATCCCCCCAGACCGGCCATCGTGATCACGATCAGCATCGCCGTGGTGAAGACCTCGCGAAAGCTTTCCAGAAGCTTTCCCTCGTTCCTGAGCGAAAGTCCCATCTGCAGGATCATCCCATCGCTCAGCGGGATGTAGAGGATACGAGCTCTGCGATGTTGCTGTCTCGATTCGATCATCGAAGTCGTTTTAAAAGCGGGTTTGCCGGCCAGAGCCATCTTGAGCATCCCTCCATCAATTCCGATCCTCCTCCACCCTGAGATATCGGACGAGGCCAGGATCCTCTCATCTCTTCCGATCAGCCGGAAGAAAACCCTCTTCGTCCCCAAAGCCCTCGCCTCACGGTTTATCTCGCCCTCAAGCGCCTTCAATCCCTCTGACGCGAGCAGAGACCTCATCTCCTCCGCCTTGTCCAACAGGTAGGTATCGGTCTGTCCATGAACGCTACCGATCACCATCACGTAAAAGACGATGAAGGCGATGGAGGAGGAGATGGCGAAGATGACGGCATACCAGATCGTGAGCTTAAAGGCGATCGTTCTCGGCAGGTCACGTATTCTCTTCACGCAGAACATATCCGACCCCACGGATGGTATGGATCAGCTTTCTCGGAGATCCCCTATCCACCTTATCCCTCAACCTGCAGATATGCACGTCCACGATGTTGGTCGAGGGATCGAAGTTGATCCCCAGACGTGCTCGAGTATCATCGATCGGCTGACAACCCTTCCCGCGTTACGCATCAGATACTCCAGCAGCGAGAACTCCCTCGGCGAGAGATCGATCCTCACATTCCCCCTCCTCACCTCTCTGGAGGGAAGATCCATGACGAGATCTCCGACGGACAGTTTCATAGGCTCGGCCGAACCCCTCGATCGGCGTAACAGAGCATGAATGCGGGCCAAGAGCTCGGAGAATGAGAAGGGTTTCACCAGATAATCGTCTCCGCCGACGTTAAGCCCTTTGACCCTGTCATCCACCGATCGCTTGGCGCTCAGGATGAGAACCGGCGTCGATACGCCCCTTCTCCTCATCTCCTCTATGATGCTCAGACCGTCCATCTGAGGAAGCATGAGATCCATCACGATGACATCGTAGCTGCCGTATAACGACTCGCGCAATCCCTCCTCGCCGCCGAAGACACAATTGACGGTGAAACCGGCCTCGCGAAGCCCTTTAGCGATGAAGCCGGCGATCTTTCTGTCGTCCTCTACGATTAAAACCCTCATAGCACCTCACATCATTGCGGGATAGTTCATATCCCTCGGGAATTATGGTAACGCTTTTCTCGTAGGGCGGGGGTTTACCCCCCGCCGAAGACGGCGGCACATAAAGTGCCGCCCTACGAAAGTGTTACCATGATTGTGAACCATCCCCATCATTGCCAGACGAAAGAGAGAGTTCCTCTCATGTTTTAATCTCCAGAAGTGCCACGGATTTCGAGGGCAACAGGGCGGTAACCTCCCCGTCCGAAACCTCAAACTCTCCCTCCATAGGTCTGACGACATCCGGTCTCTCGAAGGTGTTATGTGCTCTCGGATCCTCGGCCGTTAGAACCCTCATAGCGCAATTATTCGCCCTTGCTCCTATAGGAGCGACCTTCACCTTCACATCCTCCGTCAGATGCTGGTTGACCAGGGTCAGAGTGATCTCCCCCTCGTTCCGAGAGGCTGAAAGATCTAAGGCGGGGAGGTCTCCGCCGTCGACCTTAAACGTCAGCGCCGAATCCGTCTCACATCTCAGAAGCTCAGCTCCCATATGTCCTTTGAACATATGAAACGTCCAGTAGGTCGGGGTCAAACACATCTTCGGCCCTTCGGTGAAGGCGACACACTGCAGCACGTTGAACGTCTGAGCGATGTTGGCCATACCGACCTTATCGCAGTGGAGGTTCAACAGGTTCAGGACACGGGCGGCGAAGATGGCATCCCTGAGCGTGTTCTGTTGCCACAGCCCGTTTGGAACCCTGGCCTGCGGATGCCACACCCCCCATTCGTCGAGCGCTATCCAGATCTTCTTCCGTCCCCGAGCGAAGGTTTCTATCTGCTTTGCCGTAAGCTCTATGTAATCCTCAAGCGATTTGACCTGCGCCATCAGGTCATAGTAATCCAAGTCGGAGAAATCCACGTCGTTGCCCGCATGGAAGTATCTGTGTATGGAGAGATAGTCCACCATATAGGGCCTGTCTCCCAGTCCTTTGAAGAAACCCTCGTTCCACTCGGCCCCTCCTCCGCATGCGATGAATTTGACGTCCGGGTTGGCCCTGCGGAGGTAATTTACGAACCTACGGTAGACCTTCCCGTAATCCTCCGGATCGAACGGTCCGCCGCAACCCCAATTTTCATTTCCCACGGACCAGTATCCGACGTTGTAGGGTTCGGGTTGTCCGTTTTGGCGTCGTAGGTTGGCGTAATGGACATCGGCGGAGGAATTGCAATATTCCATCCAGTTCAGGGCCTCCTCTATGGAGCCCGAACCGACGTTGAGGCAGATGTAGGCTTTCGCGCCCGTCATTCTGCAGAACCTTATGAACTCGTCCGTGCCGAACTGGTTCGACTCCTCCTGTTCCCACCAGATGTTCCACCGCTTTGGGCGTTTTTCCCTCGGCCCTATGCCGTCCTCGAAGTGATATGCGTCGGCGAAACATCCTCCAGGCCATCGAAGGATGGGAGGGGATAGCTCCTTGAAAGCCTGAGCGGTATCCTTTCGGATTCCCCCCTCGTTGGGGATCTCCGAGTTTTCACCGACCCATATCCCGTCGTAGATGCATCCTCCCAGATGTTCGGCGAAGTGGCCGTAGATGTTGGGATCGATCCGGCCCTTCACCTCATCAACCCATATGGTCACCTTTGCCTCATTCATCCCATCCTCCTCGATTTTTCGAGTAGCATCGAGTATCCGTCAGAATAGCTGCATTTGGATATCATTTGGGAATTCGTTATATTCCTTTCCATTTAACTTCCGGCCGTTTTTCCATTTCTGGATTCCGCCCCATTGCTTAAAGAAAAACGGAATCCCGGCTTTAGCACATTGCCTCCGGATGTCCTCTACCCACTCTGGTTTCATCGGACGGGCATTAGGGCCTGATTTTCCCCCTACGATCACCCAATGAATACCATCCAAGGGTAAATCGGGCAAGGCTCCTAAAAGGGGCTCACACGAGAGGAAACGGACGCTTGCGGGAACACATCTCAAATCTTCGATCCGAAAGTAATATTGAGGCAGTTCCACGCTTACGCCCATCCACACATTGGAAGGCCACGGGAGACTCGAGGCCAACTCTTTCAACCGAGCTGATCGCTTGGTCAAAATCTGAAAGATATGCCAATGCGCTTTTTCCATTGTCTCAAAAACTCTGCGGATGAAGTGAGATGGAACCTCCTTATGGAAGAGGTCAGACATAGAGTTCACGAAGATCATAGAGGGCTTTTTCCACCGGAGGAGCAAATCAAGCAAGTCCTCGTGGAGGGTTACTCGAAACCCGTTTTTATACCTTGGGTTCCCCATTCTTTGAAGCCGGCGGGCAAATCGTTCTGCATAACAGTGAGTACATCCGGGGCTTATCTTAGAACAACCCGTAACCGGATTCCAGGTCCTCTCAGTCCATTCAATTTTAGTTCTTCCAGCCATAGCTCAAACCCTCAGAGTTTAGAACTGGATGATGTCTCTATCCCGACTTCACTATTTCTCTCCATCTTGAATCTCCCATCGCTTTAATCACACACTCCTCGCCTTCACCAATCTCTTCTTCACTAGATCCACCACCGTTATACCTCAAGCTGTTCCTCCTCCGTCAAACCTAACGCATCGAAGACTACCTTATCCAACTCACAGCAGTTGGAAGTTTATACCTTGCATGGAGAAGGTGTTAGTTTATCCAAATAAGGTCTTACACTATCTTGTAAAGCATTTAAGCTACGCTTTGGTTTATAACCTTTCTCAGACAGCGAACACCCACCTAGCTACTTTCCTTACCCCTCTGACCCAATATCAGTACCTGAGAAAAGTCATATCCGGTTCATCGCAGAGCCATCTCTCGGCAATGAGACGGAGCATACGGCGCCATAGATCCCCTTGATCCCTTCGAGCAAGAACTGCTTGAACATAGTC
>JAGGXZ010000188.1 GCA_021162805.1 Candidatus Poribacteria bacterium | reverse complement strand
CTTGATGCTTTGGGGATGATGAGAGGATAAGAATATTGTAACCTTCAGCCTTGGAGGAAGGTGATATGGGGTTTTGTCGATCTGATAAAAGTGTTACCTTAATTCCTGGGGGATATGAACCATCCCCCAGAGATGTATAACCTTCGAGCGTCAGCATTACAAGTTAAAGCGAGATGATACCAGGTTTCAGGCTGTAGTTTTGTTTTGCCTACAAGCCATTCGCCTCCCCACATGCCATTTACTGTAGCCCTGGCGAGCATATCATTGCGGACTTCGAGTGTGTATTCCGGATGTTTTCTTACAACCACAGCGGAATACTCATCAATGGGTCCTTTAATCATTATCCATGCCTCTAGGGTAAAGCCATCAGGGAAATTTTTTAGCTCTTCTACATCCTCGGGGACAAGAGCGAAGCTTGCTTGTCCGTCGAACTCCAAAGCCTTCCCATATTTGCCTGTTACCCAATTAGCATCTTTAATCTGTGCTTTGATACCATTAACTATATCCTTTGCGCTCCCGCCCTTACCTTTATCGAAAGACCAGTAGGCGACCAAATGGTCAAGAGGTAGCTCTGAAAAAGCAGAGCCTGATATGACTATCGTTATGCAGATCACAGTGATAAGGGCAAACTTCCTCATAGCTGACCTCCCAATAAGAAGCTATACTTTCGCGGCTTCTTCTAACGCTATAAGTATAGCATATTACCCCTTCGTCAAGTGGAAATTTCAACCATCCCCATCACAGGAGAGATAAAAATCCAAGCATACATCCCTTTCTTAGCAGCAGATGCTATCCTTGGATCTAAACCTGCCATCAGGATCTCCTTCCCTTCTAAAAAGCAATCGCTCATATTCTCCTTAAGCGTAGTTCATTTTGTCTCCTTGTCAGCCCAAATCTATCTTCTAGTTTTCCACTTTGAAGTCGCTACACTCAGCGATAATATGAGCGTTGTAATTATCACCCATGTCAATCGCTCTTGTCAAATTTAGCGAAAACTAGAGGTCATCTTGCTATCCGATCCATATTGTATACTGATGGGCGCATTACAAAGAAGCTCTCGGCTTTCAGCTGATAGCTGACTGCTGATCGCTGAAAGCTAAGGTAGTTTTACAATGGATCGATCAAGTGCTATAATCATCATAGGGCTTCATAATCGGGATGAACTTGGGAGGTTCAATATGATCAGGCGATCTAAACTCTTCAGCCTCCTCATCTTGACGGTGAGTTTAACGATCTACCTCATACCGAACGTTCAGGCAGGTTTCTCACCGCCGAAGCCAGGACAAATAGGCACATGGGAGGCTGAAAAAGCTCGGATGAAAGGCGAGTGGGAGATGATCCTCCACCCCTCAGCGATCGGGGGGATATACGTCAAGCCGAAAAAGATCTCCGATGAAACGGAGTTGATCTTCCCTATCAAGACGGATCGCCCCCTCCACCTGAGGGTATGGCCGCTCCTTTGGAGACATAGCGACAGACGACCAGCTAGAAGGTTCCCCTACCCGCTGGAACATAGACCCGGGCCGGACGTGATCGACCGATGGCGGATGGGAACGGAACATATACTGTTCTTCACCTCACCCGAAACCGGGAGGGTGTCGGCGATGGACCCTCAGAGCGAGAAGGTGATCGCCTCCGTCGCCTTAGGCGGTTACGTAGCCGATCTGGTCGTAGGATCGAACGAGATCTACGTAGCCAACTCGACCGAGGATAAGATTCAGATCCTCAACCCCTCCGACCTCTCGCTTTCAGGGGAGGTGAAGATCGAAGGGGCTCCTTGGAGCTTAGCGCTCGATGGCGGCAACCTGTATGTGGGATGTCTGAAAGGAAGAAAGGTCGCCCTGGTGGATCTGGAAAGTCGCTCCGTCTCGGCTGAGGCAGCTATGCCTTGGGACGTGGCGCACGTGGAGGTGATCGGAGGAGAGGAGAAACAGGTGGTCGTGTGGTTCGAGCCGATCGTCGTCGATATGGAATCTTTCGGCAGGATCGAGCCCGATAGAGAGGAATACGGGTTTGGAAGGAGAAGATCTGTGGAGGTGGGCAGGCGTGACAGACCGTGTTGGGCTCGGTTCACCTCGCCCTCACCCCACACCCTTCAGTTGGAAGCTGTGACAGAAAAAGGGAGGGTTTCGAAGAAGATCGATACCAAATCGATAACTGAAGCGCCAAAGGTCGCCGATCGGTTCCCCTTCCCCCTCAAGGACACGCCCGGTCCCGATGCGATGGTCACCTTGGCGGGTAGGTTGTTCTTCACCTCACCCTCCACCGGCAGGGTCGGCGCGGTCGATATGGGGAGCGGGGAGATTATCGGAAAGATAGAGCTAGGGGGGTATCCCTCCGATATCGCCTCCGATCCGACCAGGGGGAGGCTTTTCGTCTCGGACGCCTCAGGTAACAGGGTGGTGGCGATAGATCCGGTAAAGCTGAGCATTATAGGGGAGGTCAAACTGCCCGAAACCCCCGTAGCTTTGGAGGTGTTCATCCCTCCCGGATGGCTCAAAGGGTGCAGCTCCTCCCTTCTGATCGCCTGCTGGAAGGGGAAGAAGGTGGTGGAGGTCGATCCCCAGAAGCTGGAGATCGTGAGGGAGATCGATCTGCCCTCAAACCCCCTCCTCCTCAAGCTGGTGGCCCCTCCCAATAACAGTTGGTGGCCGCTCATCCCCTCGGACAGGATCGCCTTAGAGCTGCGGACCAGGCTGGCTGTGTTCCTCTCACCTGTGGCGCTTGCACCTGATACACTCAAGGAGATCGGACCGGCTGAGGTTCAGCCCCGTTTCTCCAGGCGCACATCGGTATCGCTTGAAGCGGGAAGAGGGATGAACAAGAGGTTCAGGGTTGATAACTCCCTCACTGTCCAGGTAGCCCTTATAGACCGTGAGGGGAAAACGGTGGAGGAGAGATGGATCGACGTCAGCTCGGTGACCGATCCTCAGCTCGTACCGTTTCCTCCCCTGAGCAAGTATGACCGTCCCGGACCGATCACCCTCTCTCTGGACGGCGGAGCCGAGTATCCGTGGCGGAGGGAGATCTGGATGACCCCCGATCAGATGCAGTTCCTGATCGCCGAGACGGATGAGTTCTGGAGATGGAACGCACCCGTCTTCCACCTCACGCCCGGAAAACACCACATCAGGGTCAAAGCATACAGCTCGTTCGTCCAGATAGACGCCCTCAAGGTGGAGATGGCTGCTGAGGGAGCGGTGAGGATGAAGGTCGTGGGCGATCCGCCGGGGAGCGAGTCTATCCCCGAAAGATACAGGTCTCTCTTCTACGACGAGGAACCGGTCAGGTTCAGGCTGGAGCTGGAGAATCTGACGGACAGTTCTCAGGGGATAAACCTGAACTACGAGGTGAGAAACTACATGGACGAGGTGGAGGCTACGGGGAGCATGGATCTGACCCTGATGCCCGGGGAGAGCCGGGCGCACAGGATAAAGTTCGACCTGAAGAGCTGGGGTATCTTCACGTTACTGGTCACCTTAAACTCGCCCCATGGGAGGATGGTCGAGGAGCACAAGTTCATCAGGCTCCCCAAGCTGGAGCATCCCAGGATGTTGTTCAGGAAAGAAGATATACCTGGGATCAAAGCTAGGATCGAGAAGTATCCGAGGCTGTTCAAACGGTATTTCGAATGGCTGAGGAGAGAGTGTGAGAGGGATGGTTTCCTCCCGGCGGGGATAGCCAGATCGACCTTCGTCCCGAAGCTCCCCGAGGGGCAGCGCAAACTGCCGTCTCAGGGCGGATGGAGGAGGTATGAGTTGGGATGGCGGATGTTGGCGGTTCAGTTCGGTGCGATGTTCGCCGATGATCCACAGCTGAGGGAGTATTTCAAGTCGAGGATAAAGGGGGTCCTCAAGGACGCCCGAACGGATGGATACTGCACCTTTCACCATCACGGACCTTTCTTCCCCGGGGCGGTGGCCGCTCTCTTCGACATGGCGGCGGCTATCCCCGGCGAGGCGGATGAGGAGGTGGCGAAACTGCGCCGGTTCTTCAACGGACACTTAGGCGACATGAACGTTTTCCCATGGACGTTGGCATCCATCGAGGAACCCCTTACGGTTAGGGAAAGGGCTTTGCTCTGGCACATAGGGATGTGGCTCTCGAACGTAGAGAGGTATTTCACAACACATCAGGGCAAGCGGGGCGGACGAAGATGGCTCAACGAGAGGACAGGGTGTCACTGCCCACATGCCGGCTACGGATACTCTTTCCTTTACCTGAGCAACGTGTTCGGCGAACGTAAGCTGCACAGGAAAAAGATGGTCTACGCCTTCCTCACCCACTCGGAGCTGATCCGACCGATAAACGATAAGAGGAGGATGTTCGGTCCGGTCGGTCCTCTAGGCGAGCCGATGAGGTGGTTGGAGGGAACGCTTAGCGGACATCCGTTTGAGAAATGGAAATACAGGTGGGAGAAGCTGATAATGGAGCTGGAGAGACCGGAGCTCTCCTCTGAGGAGGTGGAGGGGCTGTTGAAGTTCAAGGAGGCGGCTTCGACGACCGTGCCGATGGCGTTCGTAGTTCCCATTGCGCTGGCTCTGGGGTGGTATGAGCCGGAAACGCCTGAGGTGGCTCTGGATGAGATGCCGCCCACCCTGCTTTTCGACGGTGAGGGAGATCTGGTGATGCGATCCGACTGGAGCCCCACCGCCACCGAGGTGATCTTCAGGTGCGGATTGAGGGATCACGTCTACCGACATCAACCGACACACCTGATGATCATCAAAGGGGGCGAGTTCCTGCTGGGAACAGCTTCATCCTATGGGGACGACGGCAACCCTAACCCGGGGAAAAGCTGGGGAAACGTGGTGGTGATCGAGCCGTCCGACTGGTTGAGGAGATGGGGTGAAAACCTGAGACATCCGAGAGCCGAGGAATATGTGGTCATAAACAGGTTCTCCGATCCCACGTTCAGATATATCACGAGGGAGAGGAGGCTCGTCGGATATGCCCCCGCAGAAGGTGGATGGGGCGGAGGGATCGACCTGCACGGTCATACCGAATCGCTCTTCATCAAGGAGGGGCAGATAATCGCATATGAGACGAGACCGGAGTTCGATTATGTCGCCGGAGACGCCACTAACTCCTGGGATCTCGGTCTGGCGGAGGAGGTCTACAGACAGGTGGTGTTCGTCAAACCGGACGTCGTGATCGTATACGATCGGGTGGTTCTGGGACCAAAAGGAGAGAGGGGATACTGGGTGGCTGCCGTCGGAGAGGAGTTGGAGACGGAGGGAAACCGGTTCACCGTCAAGAGCGGCTCGGAGAGGATGCTCGGATGGGTGATACTGCCCGAAAACCCCCAGCTGAAGAGCTATGACCCGTCGAAACCGAACGGTAAATACACCAAGACACCTCCCTTCAGCATCTCCTACAGCTGGTTCCTGTTCGACGGGAGGACGAAACATCAAAAGGTTCTGGAGATACATCACACTTCCTCGGTGAGGAGGCTGGAGTATCTGGTGCTGATGTATGTGGGAGATGGAAAGATCGAGGTGGAGCCTTCGGTGGACGATCTGTTCGCCGGCGTGGGTTTCCTGACGGATGGAAAGTGGGTTAAGGTCAGGTTCAACCGGGAAGGAGCTGTGGGCGGCTCGATAACCTTGATAGGCGATAGGATCATCGAACACCAGTTCACAGATGCCGTCGAGGACAACTATCTAGGTTGGTATGATGATCCGAGGTTCAAAACTTGGGTGACCGATCCCAGGTTCCGGTTCCTACACATAGTGGGGGAGTGAGATGGCGAGGTTGAGCTTAGTTTCGTTTCTGATCTGCATTTTGCTGATAGTTGGATGTGGTGAGGAAGAGAAGTTGATCATCTTCCACGCCGGAAGCCTCTCGAAACCGATGGAGGATCTGTCAGCCGCCTTCAAGAAACGCCATCCGAACGTGGAGATCCAGAGGGAAGCTTCGGGGAGCCTGGTGGCGGCGAGGAAAGTTTCCGAGCTCGGAAGGGAGGCTGACGTGGTGGCGGTCGCCGACTACAGGGTGATCAAACATATACTGATGCCCGATCACGCCGACTGGTATGTGAAGTTCGCCGGGAACCGGATGGTGATAGCTTACACCGAAAGGAGCAGATACGGCGACAGGATAAACTCCGAAAACTGGTATGAGATACTATCGAGAAAAGACGTGAGGTTCGGCAGATCCGATCCGAACATGGACCCGTGCGGCTACAGAACGTTGATGGTGTGGCAACTGGCTGATATCTACTACAAGGATAAGCTTGGGAGAAAGAGCATCTATAAAAGTTTGATGGAAAACTGTCCTCCGAGCAACATAAGGCAGGGATCGGTAGAGCTCCTTCCACAGTTGGAATCCCTCGATCTGGACTACGCCTTCGAATACCTCTCGGTGGCCAAACAGCACAGGTTGAAATACGTGGAGCTGCCCAGGGAGATAGACCTGAGCGATCCGGATATGGAGGAGTTCTACGCCCAGGCGAAGGTGAAGATAACCGGGAAACGACCGGGCGAGTTCATCACGGTCGAAGGGACACCTATAGTTTACGGGGTGACGATCCCCAAAGGCGCCCCTCATTTCGATCTCGCCGTCCAGTTTGTCGAGCTGATGCTGAGCGACGAGGGGAGAAGTATAATGGATAAAAACGGTCAACCACCCATACACCCCGCCGTCGCCGTCGGGATCTCCAAGATGCCGCCTCGGCTGAGAAAATACGTCAGGGGTGAGTAAGATGAGATCGAAGGGGTGGGTTGCCCTACTCTTGATACCGTTCATCCTCGCCTGCAGCTGGGATGAGGAGAGGCTGGTGATCTTCTACGACGAGGCGCTTAAAGGAGCGATGGAGAAACTGATGAGGAGGTTCGAGAAGGTTTATCCGAGGATAAAGATTGACGCCGAGCCCTCTAAACCGTTGGGGGTGGTGTGTAAGGTGATCGATCTCAAAAGGGAGGTCGATCTGGTAGCTCTATCCGATCCAAAGCTGATCGAGAAGATGCTGATGCGAAGGAAACTCCTGATGCCGAGCTACGCGGAGTGGTATGTGAAGTTCGCCGTCGATAGGATAACGATTGCGTTCACCGACAAAAGCAGATATGCGGATGAGATCAACTCTGGAAACTGGCGTGAGGTTTTGTCGAGAGATGATGTGAGGGTGGGGCGACTTGACCCGGACGACCCCTCAGGTAGGGGGGCGGCTCTGGTGTGGAAGACCAACTCCCCTCCGGGAGGAGTATATCGGAGCACCGATGAGCTCCTGAAACTTCTGGAGGAGAGGAAGCTCGACTATATCTTCACTCGCCTCTCGACGGCTAAGAGGCATCGGCTGAGATATGTCGAGCTGCCTTGTGAGATAACATATGCGGTCACGATCCCCAGGGGCGCCCCCCACCTGAGACACGCCATTATGTTCCTCCAGCTGTTTCTGGGCGAGGAAGGCAGAAGGGTATTAAAGGAGGAGGGGTATCAGCCGATATCGCCGCCGCTGGCGAAAGGCGGCTCGAAACTACCTAAAGAGCTTAAGCGATATGTGGGGAAGAGGTAAACTCGGATACACCGTATCTGCGGCTTTCACATTTCTCCTGGCGATCCACCTGTTGGTCTACCCACACCTGATGGACTGGGGGATGAACCTGGTTCATCTGTGCGCCAACCTGTTCTTCCTGGCTCACGGGTTCATCTGGTCGAGCAGATTAAAAAGGTTCAAGTGGTCGATCTACCTGGCGGGGTATCTGTCGATGTTTGTGCTATTGGTGGTTTACGCCGACAGACCGTTGCTCTTCCCGCTGCTGGTGATCCTGTATGCCGCTTCATTCCGTTTACCAAGGCTCATAGGATACCTGGCTATCTTCGTCCTGTCGGTTCTCTTCCTGACGCCATATTGGATTCAAAGCTTGATCGTTCTCAGCTTGCTTTATTCCGTTCTGTTGGGTGTGGGGAGAGAACGGGTTCGGTTTCACCTCGTCGCCTTTCTCATCGGTTTTATCTTACTCTCCTTCATCCTTTTTCCGCTGCTTTATCTGTTGTTTCAAAGTTCCCCTCAGACCTTAGCCGCCACGTTGAATCAGGAGAAGTTTCGGGGAGCTCTGTATACGAGCCTGGCGACAGCCACCGTCACCACTTTGATCTCCCTTCTTTTCGGGGTTCCGCTTGCATACTCGATGGTGAGGATGGGGTTCAGGGGGAGAAGAGCGGTTGAATCGTTGCTCTCCATACCGATTCTCACCCCCCACACCATCGTCGGCATAGCTTTGTTGGTGATGTTGGGACCCAAGGCGCCCGTTGGGGAGTTCATAAGGAGGACGTTCGGCGTGAGCATCGCCGGCAGTTATTTCGGCATAGTAGCCGCTCAGGTTTACGTCAGCTCGCCCTATCTGGTTTTCAGCGCCATGAACGGGTTCCATTCGGTCGATCCGAAGTTAGAGAAGATCAGCCGCAGTCTGGGAGCATCTCCTTTAAAGACGTTCTTCAAGGTTTCACTTCCCCTGGCAGCTCCCGCTATATTTGAGGGGTGTGTCATGACCTGGTCGAGGGCTTTATCGGAGATGGGGAGCTTAATGGTTCTGGCTTATCACCCTTTCACCATCTCAACCTTCACCTACGACGTGTTCACCCAATACGGTCTATCGGAGGCTCAACCTGTGGCGATCCTCTTCCTCATAATCTGCCTCTGGATCTTTATACTTTTGAGGTGGATAAGGGAACAACACGTCGGGATGATCCCTGTTTTCAGATTTTCCCGTTTTTGAGAACCTTTAGATTTTTCGGACAGGTTTAGAGTGATGATCGAGCTGAGAGGTGTTCGGAGGAGATGGGGGAGCTTCTCCCTCAAAGGGATAACCTTAAAGGTGGAACGGGGTGAGTATTTCGTTCTTCTGGGACCGTGCGGGGCGGGTAAGACGCTGCTGTTGGAGACGATAGCCGGGTTCTGGTTCCCAGAAGAGGGTGAGATATGGATAAACGGTAGAGAGGTGACACGCATCCCGCCTGAGAGGAGGAACGTCGGGTTCGTTTATCAGGAATACGGGCTCTTCCCACATCTCCCCGTGAGCGAGAACATCCTTTACGGTCTGAAGGCGAGAGGATACCCGAAGAAGGAGAGGGAGAGGAGGATGATGGAAGTGGTCTCGGCTCTGGGGATAGAGGATCTGCTTGAGAGGGAGGAGATCGGCTCGCTGAGCGGGGGTGAGAAACAGAAGGTCGCCCTCGCCAGGGCTTTGGCACCTGAGCCGGAGGTGATGTTGCTGGACGAGCCTTTACACTCTCTCGATTACAGCTCCAGAGAGCAGGTCTTCAGGATGTTAAAGGAGATAAACAGAAGCTTCAACATCACCGTCATACACGTGACCCACGATTACTCCGAGGCGAGGGCGCTCGCCGATAGGATAGGGGTGATGAACAACGGAAGACTGATTCAGGTGGATGAGCCCGATAGAATATTCGAACGTCCCTCCACCACGTTCATCGCTAAGTTCCTCGGCGCCGAGAACCTGTTCAGAGGGAGATATGAGGGTGAGGAGGGTGGGTTCCACCTGGTGAGGGTGGGTGATAGTATCAAGATCAAGGCACATCTGGACGGAAGGATCGATCCGGTGAGCATCTGTGTAAGACCGGAGGAGGTGAAGGTATCGGCCTCGCCGTTGAACCTGGAGAACGAGTTCGAGGGGATCGTGCGGGAGATATCCGATAGGGGGATGTTCGTGAGGGTCATCCTCGACGTCCAAGGGGTGAGGTTTATATCACACCTGTATCGTGGGGAGTTCCTCCGACTTCCCATCTCGATCGGAAGCAGGGTGCGGCTGGGTTTCAGATCGGAATCGGTATGCGTTCTGGAGGAGGATGAGGGTTAGAGAGAATGTGGGAGAGGATATTCAACCTGATCGGCCGTAAGATCGTCGTCAGACCTCTTATCCCTGTGGCGGGCAGTTGGATAGACGCCACGCCGTTTCTCCTCATCTTCCTATTCCTCTCACTTTCAGCTCTGTTCCTCCTCAAGTTCGGGAGGGAGGAGAGAGGGAGATGGGGGTTAAGGATCGCCTCGGCTTTCTTTTTCATCATCTTCCTCCATCGGTGTCTCTGTATGATCCGGGATGCTATGTCGGGCATAAGCGAGATAGGTCGTGACGATCTGAGGGCGTTCGGTCAACTGTGTATCTTCATCCCGGTGATCGGTTTCTCGCTGAGCATCGGTCGTGCTTTCTGTGGATGGGTCTGCCCTCTGGGTCTGCTTCAGGAAGGTGTGGGGAGGATCGCCCTCCTCAAGAGGAGGGTTCTCGGTTATGGGAGGGCGGCGAGGATTTTCGATCTGATCCTTTTGGCTCTCATCTCCTTTGCTGCGTTTCGGATGTTGGTATTTTTCAAACCCTCCACCGATTTTTTCACCGAGAACGTCGCCGCCTGTTTCAGTATATTCCTTTTGTGTCTCCTGCCTTTCGTCCTGGTGAGCAAGAGATGGGCTGAACGTTTGGTGAAGGTGAGGTATCCGCTTCTGGGCGTTTGGATCTTCCTGGTGTTCGTGAGGGTTTTCGTCACAAACCCGTGGTGTGTGCTTTACGGAGGTGAGCTCGATTACTCTTCACTGCTCGCTTTATTCGTCGTGCTGACCGTCTCGTTACTTATCCCGATGGCTTGGTGTCGATATATCTGTCCTCTGGGTACACTTCTGTCACTTACCTCAAGGTTCTCTGCTCTCAAATTCAGAAGCGGAGGGAAGTGTGAAAGGTGTGGTAGATGCGATGAGGTCTGCCCTGTGGGGGCGATCGAGGAGGGCAAACTTAACCTCTCAAGCTGCATATATTGCGGCAGATGTCTCAAGGGGTGTGTCGGTAGGATCGAGATGAGATGAGCCTCTTGGCTCTCCTATTGCTCATTTTAACGGTCGATCCGACCGGTTGGCACACGTTCGGCGGGAACCCCTGTCATATCGGGTTCGCCGATGTGGAGTTCTCCTCAGGCGATCTTCGGCTTCTGTGGAGTTTCGATCTGGGGAAACATGTGTGGAGATACACGAGGGGGACGAACGTCTGGTCCACTTCACCTGTAGCGGCTGAGGTGGACGGGAGGGTTCTCATCTTCGTCGGCGCTTACGATCGCAACCTGTATTGCATCGACGCTTTAAGCGGCAAGGAGGTTTGGGAGTTCACCACCGGCGGTTCGTTGAACTTCGCCCCCGCCTTCGCATGGGTCAAAGGGGAACCCACCCTATTCGTCGTCTCGTCTGACAGAACCGTTTACGCCGTAGGGGCTAGGGACGGGGTAAGGAAGTGGTGCTACGAGACGCAGCCTTGGAGCTACACGATATGTGAAGCGGTGGTTTCATCCCCCGTCACGGGTGAGATCGGAGGGAGAACCGTCCTCATCTTCGGTATATGGAACTCGGATCGCAGACCGGTTAAGGGGTTTCAGAGAGGCGAGCTTTTCGTTCTGGACGCATCGAACGGTGAGAAGTTGTGGAGCAGGGTTCTCTCATCGACCTACCTTTCATCCCCCGCTTACGTTTCGATGGGAGGTTCACCTTTCATCTTCATCAGCTCGGCTGACGGCAACCTTTACTGCCTGAGAGGTGAGACGGGGGAGGAGATATGGAGGTTCACGACCGGATCGGAGATCCGATCCTCCCCGACCGTAGCTGAAATAGGGGGGAGAAGGGTGGTGTTAGTGGGGACGAGGTTCGGGACGCTCTGCGCTTTGGACGCTGAGAACGGCGGGTTGATCTGGAGCTACAGAGCGGGGCACGCCATAGATTCAACCCCAGCTGTGGGGGTTGTGAAAGGCAGAACGATGGTGTTTTTCGGCTCTTACGATCGGGCGGTTCACGCCGTGGACGGTAAAACGGGACGGAGGTTGTGGCGGTATAAAACCGGCAAATACATCACCGCTTCACCGGTTTTAGGGAGGATCAAGGGTAGGGTGGTGGTCTTCATCAGCTCACTCGACGACAAAATTTACGCCCTCGATGGGGGAAGCGGAAAACTGATCTGGAGCTATAAAGGCGGAGGAAGAGTTTGGCCTTACGAGACGAGAGGTGAAAACCTCTGGTCGTCCCCCATACTTCTCGCCTCCAAAGGGGTTCCCCTCCTTCTTTTCCCATCATATGACGGCAAGCTTTACGCTTTCACCGACCTCATGAGTCAACCGTAGGGGCAAGAAAATTATGGAAAAAGGGTTGGGGTCGGTGCTGGGCATAGTCGCAGTTGACCCCTCAGGCAACCTTCCGATCATCTGGGGAGATATCAAAACGGCTTCGGTGACTCGGGTGGGCATCGGCATGAGGGAACGAGGAAAACATGGCTTGATGTGAAGCTCACCGTGATATATACTAAGCTTGGCGAACTTTAAGGAAAATAGGGAGGTGTTTGATATGGCGAAATTAGCGCTTAAGGGAGGTAAGCCCGTTAGGGAGAAAGGTTGGCCCTCATGGCCGATATGCGATGAATGCGAGCTTAAGGCGCTGAAGGAGGCGCTGGAGGAACGGATGTGGGGAGGAGGTGTCGGGCGAAGCAACCCCAAGGAGGAGGAGATAGAGGAGAAATTCGCAAGCTTCCACGATTGCAGGTATGGGGTGGCCGTCTCAACCGGAACGGCGGCGTTGCACGTCGCCCTGCTTGCAGCGGGAGTGGGAGAAGGGGATGAGGTGATCGTCCCGGCCATAACCTGGCTGGCTACCGGGAGCGCCGCGCTGATGACCGGAGCGGAGCTCGTCTTCTGCGACGTCCATCCGGAAAGCTACTGTCTCGACGCCGAAAAGCTTGAGAGCCTTATAACCTCAAAAACCAAAGCCGTGATCACCGTCCATAACTTCGGGACATCCTCCGATATGGACAAACTCCTGGAGGTAACGAGGAAACATAACATTCTCCTGATAGAGGACTGCGCCAGGGCACATGGCTTCAGGTGGAAGGATAGATCCGTCGGCTCATTGGGGGATATGGGCTGCTTCAGCTTCCAACGGGGGAAGTTCATGACCTGCGGCGAGGGAGGCATGATAACGACGAACGATAGGAAACTGTTTGAAAGGTGTCGTAGCATAAAGGATTGCGGCAGAACCCGTGAAGGCGACGCCTACTCCGAAGGGGTCACGAACTACTACAACTACAGGCTCACGGAGTTTCAATCGGCGATACTCCTCTGCCAGCTTGAAAGGCTCAAAGAGCAGAGGGAGAGGAGGAAAAACAACAGCGAGTATCTGTCGGGGAAACTTGAGGGGATCGAAGGGATAAAGCCCGTGAAACCCGATCCCAGGCTTACGGAACACCAGCCCTGGCCTTATCTCTTCAGATACGACCCGGAAGCCTTCAAGGGCGTTCCGATAGGCAGGTTCAGGGAGGCTTTAAACGCCGAGGGGATCCCATGCGGAGGGATAGATCCTCCCCTCTACAGGGCGTTGCGCCCTTCAAAGGAGGACTGGGAGAGGTTCCCGGAGATCTGCCCCGTAGCCGAGAGGGCTCCGGATGAGCTCGTGAGCCTGCCACAAAACCTGTTTTTGAGTTCAAAGGAGGATATGGACGATATAGCGGAGGCTATAGCCAAGATAAGGGAGAACGCCGATGAGCTCCTCTAAGATGAAGCTCTGGGGCGTTATCCTGTCGATCGTCCTGCTTTCGCTCCACTCGGAAGCGGAGTTGGTCGGCAGGCTCGGGAGATACGGCTTTGAAATCGTCCCGAAAGTATGGGGGGTAGGGAAGGAAAGGGTTTTAGGTTTTAAGAGGAAACCGCTTGAGAGCATGCGCCGCCCATATGAGCCGGGGAAGAAAGGGCGGGGTGAGGCGACCTGGTGGCTCTGTTTCTCGGCCGATTGGGCGGACATGCGCCTGGGCACAGCCTCTTTCAGGGTTCACCACGACGGATGGGACGTCGGGCCGCTCTACCTGCTCCGGGTCTCCTGGATTCCGAAAGGGGCGAAAGTCGGGGGCAAGTCCTGGAAGGTGAGCTGGACTACACTCGAGCTCTCCATCGATTTTGAAACCCGTTTGGGACGCAATTCCCTCGATATCGTAGCCTCCGTCCTCTCCCCGGCGCTGCTGCTTCGGGTCAAAGGTCCGTCCCTTTCGCTTCGTTGCTCGGATCTCCCCGTTTCGGGCAGGGCGGAGGCGACTTCCAAGGAGATCACGGCTCATGAGGCTTTCTTCAAGTTCGCCGCCGCCCCTCTCCGTGAGGGGGTTCGGATCTTCGATCTTTCAAAGCCTGTTAAGATCGTGAGCTTACAAGACGAGCTTTCTGAACCCTGGCTTCTCCTCTGGTGCGGAGGTTCGCCCGAAAAGCCCGAATCAACGCCCCTTCTCCTCGCGCTTGAGAAGAGACCTCATGAGGTCAAATGGGACGGTGAAGGGCTTGAGGTAGTTCGTCCCGATGGGGTGGGAAGGGGCGCCCTCATGCCGTTTTACGGTACGGATTTCTCATCAGACGACGACCATCGGAGGGGCAGGGATTGGAACGCCGCTTTCTTCGATCGGCTTGAGAGGGTGCGAAGCTCCCCGCCGCCCGATGTTCTCCCCCAAAGGGTTCTCGATCGAATCCGTTTCTGGACGAGGGCGTTGAGGGCGTTTCCCATCGCATGCCGTGAGGAGTTCAAGGTCTTAAACGATAAGGTCGAGATCCGCGATCGATACGAGTTCGAGGTGATGGAGGGCGATTTCGACCTGGAACCTCTGAGGCTCGCCCCCCTTCCGCCGATCCTCTCGCTCGCAAAAGGATGCGGGTATCCTATCGAGTTCTGCGACGGGGTTGAGACGTTCGATCTCCCCACGTTCTTCGGACCCTACACCGCCAGGCCAGCATCATCCGAGGTGAGCTACTCCCTCCCGATCCCGCCGTGGGGCGAGTTCCCCGCCGTGAACGTTCCAGGACTTCTCGATGGGCTCAAGATGAGGATATCCTCTGAGGTTTACAACCGCCCTTTCGGACATCACTGGGACGCCTGCGGGACGAGCTGGAGGATCGCATCCAACTTCCTCGCCTTCCCCATCCTCGACAAACACGCAAGACATAGATTGATCGAAGACGCCAAAAAGACCTTCGGGGCATATGTCTTTACAGATTGGAAATGGACACATTACCATGACCCGAACTTCGGCTACAGGTGGCTCATCCACGCTGTTGGGAAGCCGTTTCAGAAGTTCGAGACCGAGTGGGCGAACGGGCTTGTGCTCTGCGGCGTCGCGGCGTATCTCGCATACACCGGCGACACGGGGACCATCCGCCGCTACTGGGATTACGTCAAGGGAGCGTTCGATTTCTTCGCCACAGTCCACGACTGGGCTACGATGTGGACCTCATCGGACGGGACCGGAAATCAGCTCGGCTCGGGGATAGACCCGATGAGCGCGGGATACAGCGGCGTCTCCGCATATGCCGTCATCACGAAGATCATGGGCGAGGAGGAGGAACATAAGAGGGCGCTTTACATCCTGGCGAAAGGGTGTGTTCCCTCGGCGCTCCGTTATCTCTACCTATCGTATAAGGAGCTTTTCTGGCGCTGGACATGTGATCTCAACTGGACGCCCTCCGAGGAGGCGGACGAGGCGTTGCTCACCGGATGGGGTGAGGATGGGACACATCCGTTGAGGTTGAGCCAGTGGATGTGGGGCATAACCTACCACCTCTTCCCCGCATGGCCCGATCTGATAGCCTCATTCATCCGTTTCTCGCCTGAGGAGTTCCGTGAGGTGGAGGAGCGGAAGCTACCTGAGATCCACGGCAAAAACTGGTTCGAAGGCCCTCCTAAGGGAAATTTTGATAGACCTCAACACGCCGATCTACACGTGATCTCGCTTTCGATCCTCAGGTCTGAGCCGCCCCGGAAGCTGCTCTCAATGCTGAGGAGGGCGGCTCTGCCCCAAAGGTTCCTGAAACCGTGGGACGTTGCGGCGATCCTCTCATCCCCCGCCGAGGCCTGGCCGCTCATCAGGGGACGATATTTCATCGAAGGTGCCGAATGGTTCCCCGAATCACGGGCGCTCCATTTCTTCCTCGGCGGGCGGGGAAGGAGGACCGTCTATGTGAAAGCGCTCTCCAAACCAAGAAAGGTTCTCGTTAACGGCAAATCCATCCCCTTCCGCTACGACGATGATAGGAAGGTCCTGTCCTTTGAGGCGTCCCTTCCCGCCGAGGTCACACTCCTATTCCGGAGAACCCGCTCGATGCTGAACGGGAAGTCAGGTCCGCTCAGGTTCGAGGTCAAAAACACGTTAGACTTCGAACGGACCTCCATCGCTGAGACAGATCTCCCTCATCCCCCTTCGTGGCCGGGGCCTGTGGTCGAGCTTCTGTATCGAGGGGGATCGCTTCCGGGGCAGATCTCCGACGCCGAGTTCGACGACGAGAAACCCCGGAGGTTCAGGACCTCGTGGATCTGCAAGCTTCCGCCGAAGGGGGAGAAGACTTTCACGTTGAAACCATCCGCCCCCGGAAAGTGGAGCTCGTTCGACGTCCGAAACCCGGTTCAAAAGGGCTGGCTTTCGGACGAGTTCGAGATCGTCAAAGGCGACGAGAGGGTGCTCATGGCGAGCCAGGACGGCGGTCTCCTCATGACGATGTTACTTCGCGGCGAGCCTTTCTCGGGGAGGTGGGAGAACGGCGTTCGAGCGGGTCTCACGCTCCTCATCGAGGGTCTCAGGGAAGGTTGGGAATCAAAGGCGGCCGTGAAAAGTGCGGTGGTCGCCCGACGTGGACCGGTCTTCTGCGATATCGTCTGTCCGATGACGAGGTGGTGGGGTTATTTCCGGAAGAAGCTCGACGTCTCATTTGAGGGAAGGGTGTTTAAACTTCCCGAGGGGACGGCGATGCGGTGCAGGTGGGAGATAACGCCCGCAGACGGCGTTATAAAGGTGCTTCCCCACTCCGAAAACGGGGAGGTCCTTCGGATAACGCTTAAAGGGGCTTTAAAGCGTGGGACCTTCGAGGTCGAGGGGTCTCCCGGGGTCTACGCCTTCGACGGTCGTAAAGTTTTCGTCGGGCTCGCCCTCCCCCCGGATGGTGCGAAGATGAGCCCGGAGTGGAGTTTCGAGGGGGACGCCGCCGTCTTGAGGTTCGAGGTCAAAGCCGGAGCGGTTATCGACCGGAGGATCGAGTTGCTCTCGTGGATCGGCCTCATCGCCCCCGGTGATCTTCAACCCAGGGAGGCGGCGGAGCTTCTCTCCCTTTCCCTCATGAAACGCCCGTGGTAAAACCCCTGTTCGATGTTCATAGTGGCCTCATCGCTCCACTTGGGTACTGTCAAAAAAATAATGAAACAGGATGGTAAATCGGAGGGTGAGAATGGAGATCTAGATGGGAAAAGAAACGACACACTTCACCCATGAGAGATCCGAAGCTCTCTCGAAAAACCCTCCACT
>JAGGXZ010000187.1 GCA_021162805.1 Candidatus Poribacteria bacterium | reverse complement strand
GGTTTGATCCTGAAAAGACCTATACGATAAGGCTTTTCTCAAAAGTCGACAAATCGGAGGAAGCAGAGTTTCAGGTTAAACCGAACGATGAAGGGATCTTAACCTTTTCGCCCGAATTTAAAACAGCGGGCGAGTATCAATTTGACCTTTTCTCGCCCGATTCATCCCGATCGATTCTCTCCGAACACATCTTCGCCCTTAGAAAGGACCTATGGGGGTTAAAACCGTTCAAGGGTGACATGCATATCCATACCTTCTACTCTGACGGCAGACAATCCCCCATCTATATGGCTGTCAGGGGGAAGAGATTGGGATTGGATTTCATAGCGATAACCGATCACGATAAATACGAACCCTCCTTGGAGGCGATCAGGGAGGCGGAAAGGATAGGACTGGACATGCTGCTCATCCCAGGTGAGGAGGTATCAGCAAGGGAATCATGTGGCCATTACCTCTCCATCAACGCCTCCGGATGGGTGGCGAAATGCAGAGATGATCTCGAATCCTACGATCGCGAGGTCAATGCCATAATCGGAAAGCTGAAGGAGCGAGAGCTGGTGGAGGGACTTTCGCCCCAACGATACGCCCACGCGATATGGGTTGTAAATAAGATCAGGGAGCTGGGTGGATTCGCCGTCATTGCTCATCCATATTGGGTCGCATCGAGGAGATTCCACCTGGATAGACTCGTGTATGAGCAATTGCTAAGAGATAGGTTATATGACGCTATCGAGCTACTTGGTGATGTCAACTTCGAGGATAACCTCCTTTCGGTGGCCAGATACCAGGATGAGCTCTCACGCGGGGTATCACCTCCCATTATAGGGAACTCCGACACCCATAGGGCTGAAAACCACACATATGGGCGATACTGGAGTGTGGTTTTCGCCGAGGAACTCTCGATAGAATCGGTGCTCGAAGCCATCTCCGAGCGCAGATCCGTTGCTTGTCAACGATATTCCAACGGCCAGGTGGAAGTGATCGGGCCGTTTCACCTGGTGGAGTATACCTATTTTCTCGAAAGGGAACTCTTCCCGATACACGACCGTATATGCGAGCTGGAGGGGATGTTGTTCATGCGCATGCTGGAAGGCAAAGAGGTGTCACAGGACGAGCTCAACGGATTGAAGGCTGAGCTGAGGGGGATGTATGATAGATTCTGGGTTTCATGACATAAAGGGGATGACACTGCTGGAGCTTATAGCTCTGGTGGTGATCGCCGCCGTGATCGCTGCTTTGACCGCTCCTAAGCTCATCGAGGAGAGAAAGGTCAAGCATGCCATTCACGATGTTCAGGTGATAGCCGGAGCATGTGAGAGATTTCACAGAAAATTCGGTAGGTTTCCCAAATCGCTGAATGAGTTGATTAAGACCAAACAGAGCGAAGAATGGAACCTGCCATTTCTGAAGGCCGTATCGCACAACCCATGGGGCGGCCGATACGTGTTAGATCTGAAGAGATCTAAGGTGGGAATACCGGAGGATGATGAAACTGTTCCCCGAAAATATAGGTTCGGTGGGATAGCCGAGATAAGTGAACTCATAAGGGAGGATGCTAACCCGTGGCAATAGAGGTGATCATCTTCATCTTCGGCCTTATTGTGGGCAGCTTTCTCAACGTCTGCATCTATCGAATTCCAAACGGGCTATCCGTGCTCAAGCCGCTTCGCTCCTTCTGTCCTAGCTGTAACCAAACGATTCGCTGGTATGATAACATCCCTCTTCTCAGCTTCCTGATCCTGCGCGGTCGATGCAGATATTGCAAAGGGCCCATATCGATCAGATACCCTCTGGTGGAGCTTCTAACAGGTGTTATCTTTTCGCTTTTGCTGAGGAGATATGGACTCACGGTGGAGTTCATCGGGTATTGTTTGCTTTCTGCCATGCTGATCGCCATCTCCTTCATAGATCTATCGCATTACATCATCCCGAACAGGATAACCCTGCCGGGGATGGGATTAGGCCTCGCTTTCGCCGCCGCTTTAATGTTGCTTCATCATCGTCCATCGATATTGGTTAATCGTGCTGTTGGCCTTATCGTCGGAGGAGGCGTCATACTGTTCATGAGCTTGATTGGATCGTTGATATTCAGGCGCGAGGCCATGGGGATGGGAGATGTAAAGCTCACGGCGATGATAGGGGCTTACATGGGGTTTTACCCGCATGTGATTCTCGTGATCCTCCTCTCGGCCGTGATGGGATCGGTAGTGGGTGGGGGGTACATGTTGATCCGGAGGGTCGGGTTAAAGAGTGCCATACCATACGGTCCTTTTCTATCGGCGGCCGCTATCATCTCCATGCTTTATGGAGAGGAGTTATGGAGGTGGTATGTTAATCTGCTTTGATCACCTGGATGGAGTGCAATGACGAAGTCATCGCACTCCAAAGGGCAGGTTTCAGAAACTCGGCACGATGATCGGCCGCATGTGGGGATTTATCCCCCTCGTGGCGAATGAATCAGCCCAGACCTCGAAGACGATCTTGTCGCCCATAACGTCGTTTTCCAGATCGGGTCCTCTGGCTATTCTGAGATGGTAGTTCCTGAGGACTCTTCTGACGGCTCTCAGCTCCGCTATATCGCTTTGCCGCTCCTCCTGTTCGGTTGCCTTAACCTCCGCCGTGGCGGTGGGATTGGGCTGCTCGGCAGGCGCTGGTGGGGCCTGAGGGGTTTGAGCTGACTGCTGAGGCGCCTGAGATGGAGGCTGAGAGGGTTGTGTCCCGGGTCCCGTCAGCGTTCTCTCCTCTACCGATGCGATCTGATCCGTTGCTGTTTCCTGGATCTTCTCTTCGACCTTCTGAGCGGCTTCTGCGGCCATCTCCGCCTGTTGCTGTAGCTGTTGCGCTTCGGCCAGATCACGTCGTTTCTGTCCTTCCAGCAGATTCTTTTGCATCTGAGTCATGCCCTGTTGTGGGTTAACCGTCTCCATCTGAGCTTCCTGGGCGGTTGCCTCTGCAAGGCGGGCCATCGCTTCTGCCTCCTGTTTTAACGCTTCCTTCGCCTCGATGGCCTGAACGTATGAGCTCGCCCCCATGTATCCTCCGTATGAAGGCCCTGATATGAACGTTTGGGTTATCAGATCCGTCACGGATGTTCCCAGCTGCAGCGTGACGAGATAGGTCCGATACTCCCTCCTGTAGTGCGTCTTCAGGGCGGGGTTTACCTCGATGGTGAGCGACTTAGGAGGGGGATTGATCTCACGTCGGATATCCTGCCAGAACCTCTGAGCAAATTCACGCAGCCTCATTCGCCTCTGGGTGTAAAACGATGATGATAGATGCAGGATGGAGATCAACATTACCTAACACCTCCGTTAAGTGTTTTTTCGACGCACGCGCGCCGATCCGCTGAGGATGATTAAAATCATTCGAAAAATCAGCGATGGCGATCTATATCACTTACGTTTAGCGCTCTAAAAAGCTTAGGCTAAACGTCCTAAATCTCACCCAGAGTTCATACATCGTCTCCCAGATATGATCCGTCTTGAAGACCCTCATGGAAGGGAACATTATTAGTATACATTTCCGTCCGACCGAACGCAAGTACTTTACGAAGGGGTTTTCAACGCTTTTCGACAGCGCTGTAGTGATAAGCCCCCGTGCCTGCCGGACTCGAGGATACGCGCAGGAACGTGCCCTCTATCATGCCTGATTATACCAAATCATTGAAAAGCCCTGTACTTTACGCATCACGCTTGACAGGCAGGCTAAAATCAGTTAGAATTATCCAGTCTAAATTCCCAGGGAAGGGACGGGAGATGCGCATTATCCAGTTTTTCTTACCTGGAGAGGGGAAAAGGGTAGGTGTTCTGGCCACGGACGGTAGGGTTATCGATATCACCACCGATGAGATCTCCAGCACCCTACAGCTTCTACAGATAGCGGAATCGGAAGGCGTAAGCCTAAACGTGATAGCGGCGGAGATGGAGGAGGAGATCTCGCTCAAACATCCGGATAAGGAGGAACTCGCCCGGGTTATGTTTCCCGAGCTCGACGTTCAACCTCGTGACGATACACCTCATCTTCTCATTCCGATAGATCCGCCTGAGGTTTGGGGATGTGGCGTTACATACTTCAGAAGCGCTGAGATGAGGGACGTTGAAACCGAGGGGGATATCTACTCCAGAGCCTACAGGGCTGAAAGGCCTGAGATATTCTTCAAGGCCACCTCGTCCAGATGCGTCGGGCCAAATGAGCCGGTGTGCATACGCAGCGATTCGATCCACACCGTCCCTGAGCCTGAACTCGCCTATATTCTCGACGGCAAAGGGAGAGTTATCGGATACACGATAGCTAATGACATGTCGGCCTGGGATATAGAGAGGGAAAACCCGCTTTATCTGCCCCAATCGAAGATTTACAGAGGATGCTGTGCCCTTGGACCGATGATCGTTACCACCTCTGAGATACCAGATCCGATGGATCTGAGCATAACATGTAGGATTATAAGGGAGGGCGAGATAATCTTCGAGGGTGAGGCCAACACATCCCAGATGAAACGATCGATAGATGAGATCAACGAATATCTGCTTCGGGATAACCCGATCCCAACAGGAACGGTCGTGATGACGGGGACAGGAATCGTCGCCCCCGAGGATCTCCCTTTGAGAGATAGAGATGTGGTGGAGATCGAAATCGAAGAGATAGGGATTTTAAGCAATCCAGTTCATAAGCTTGAACCCATTTGAAATCGAGAGGTTTTGAGGTGGAGGGGGAATTTAAGGTCGTAGCAACGGACGCGGGGAGGTTTGCTCCGAAAGTTGAGAGTGAGATACTCGCGAGGTTCGGCGCGGAGGTGATCCCGGCGAGGTTTAAGGATGAGAATGAGCTTATCCAAAGCGTTCAGGATGCTGATGCTATCATCAACGCCGTGACCAAAATTACAAGACGCGTGATAGAATCGCTTCAGAAATGCAGGGTTATAGTTCGATACGGTATAGGAGTCGACACGATAGACATACCGGCGGCAACTGAGCATGGGATATGTGTGGCGAACGTACCTGATTTCTGTTGGGAAGAGGTATCAGATACGGCGATGAGCCTGATCCTGGCCGTATCCCGCAAGGTGGTTTACATGAACAATCTCGTCAAGGAGGGCATATGGAGCAGGTCTAAAGCCGCCCCCATTCACAAATATCAGCTTCAGACCCTTGGGCTGCTCGCCTTCGGAAACATACCAAGAACCCTGGTAAAAAAGGCCAGACCTTTCGGGTTCAAAAGAATTATATCTCACGATCCGTATGTGCCCGAGGAGATCTTCGAGCGATACGGCGTGGAGCCGGTGGATTTCGAGACGCTTCTGAAAGAATCGGACATACTCTCGATCCATACCCCGCTGACGGAGGAGACATATCACATGATCGGCGAGAGCGAGTTGAGAATGATGAAGCCCACAGCCTATCTGATAAACACCAGCCGCGGTCCGGTCATAGATGAGAAAGCCCTTTGCAGGGCCCTCTCCGAGGGATGGATCGCCGGAGCGGGATTGGATGTGATGGAGAAGGAACCTCCCGACAGGGATAATCCGCTTCTGAAACTTGATAACGTCGTCATAACGCCTCATTATGGCTCATACACCGAGGAGGCATATCATGAGCTGAAGGTCAAGGTGGCGGAGAACGCTGCCGCCTGCCTGAGGGGAGAGCTTCCGAAATATCTGGTCAATCCTGAGGTGGTGCCTAAGCTGAAATGGCTCAAGAAGGGATAAACGTCTATCAGAATCCTCTCGTTCAGAGATACTCCAGCGAGGAGATGCTCCGCAACTTCTCGCCACAGAGAAGGGGGGAGATTTATAGGGAACTCTGGATAGCGTTAGCTGAGGCTGAGAGGGAGCTGGGGCTTCCTATAAGCGAGGAGCAGATAGAGGAGATGCGGAGACACAAGAGCGATATAGACTTCGATGAGGTGGCTCGGGAGGAACGCAGGATAAGACACGACGTGATGGCGCATATACGAATTTTCGGCTCACAATGTCCGAGGGCCAAACCGATAATACATTTAGGAGCTACCAGCGCTTTCGTCACCGATAATGCCGATCTCATTCAGATACGGGATGGGTTGAAGATATTGAAGGCGAGATTGGTGAGCTTGATAGCTGCTCTGCGCGATTTCGCTCTGAGATATCGCGATCTACCGACTTTAGGTTTCACACATTTTCAACCCGCTCAGCCGACGACCGTCGGCAAAAGGGCGACGTTATGGCTTCAGGATTTCGTGATGGATTATCACGAGATCGTGGGCAGAATCGAATCACTCAAGTTCCGCGGCGTCAAGGGCACAACGGGAACGCAGGCCAGTTTCATGAGGTTGTTTGAGGGGGATGAGGAGAAGGTCAAGAGGCTCGACCGGATGATCACTCGTAAGATGGGTTTCAGTGAAAGCTTTATCGTAACCGGACAGACGTATACTCGGAAGGTGGATGCCCAGATCGCCTCTACCCTTTCCGGCATAGCGCAATCGGCACATAAGTTCAGCAACGATATCAGGCTGCTGCAGCATCTGGGAGAGATCGAGGAGCCTTTCGGGGAAAGTCAGGTCGGCTCATCCGCGATGGCTTACAAACGGAATCCGATGCGATGCGAGAGGATAGGGGCGCTCTCCAGATATGTGATCACGTTAGCTCAAAGCCCATACTTCACCGCAGCGAGCCAGTGGTTGGAGAGGACATTGGATGACTCGGCTAATAAACGGCTTTCGATACCGGAGCTCTTTCTGGCGACCGACGCCGTGCTGTTGATTTGCATAAACGTCGCCCAGGGGTTGAAGGTATATCCTGAGGTGATAAGACGACATCTCGAGGAGAGGCTGCCCTTTATAGCGACGGAGGATATCCTTATGGAGTCGGTCAGAAGGGGTGGGGATAGGCAGGAGCTGCATGAAAGGATAAGAAAATACGCCATGGAGGTCACCCTGCAGATGAGATCGGGAGGGGAGAACGACCTCCTGGAGAGGATCGCCGCTGATAGCTCCTTCGGGCTCTCCGTCGTGGAGCTCAGGAAAATGATGATCCCCGGCAGATTCGTCGGTCGGGCGCCGTCACAGGTCGTCGAATTTATAGAAAGGGAGGTCGACCCTATAATTCAGCGAGACAGAGAACTGATAGGCGCCGGGGTAGAACTAAAGGTGTGAGGTAACGCCATGTTTTTCAGAAAAAAAGATGAGATGGAGATAAAACTGGTGTCGGGTAAGAACGACATATCGCCTGAAGCCTGCCTCAAGAGCATCATCGCCTCCCTGCTGCAGATAATAGGGATCTACGCCAAGGAGGGGGAAGGGCTCGAGACCTCCAAATACAAGCAGCAGCTCAGGGACATATCCATGAAACTGAAGGAGATCGAGGATATATTCGAGTTGAACCAGCTTAAGAACGATCTCACACGGCTTATCCTGAGACAGAAGGAGGCCGAGAGGATCTACGATGAAAAGAGGATATCGGAGCTGAAGGAGATAATAAGGCTTTTGATGAAAGCCCTCAACAAGTTCCTCTCCGATGACAAGGAGTTCAGCCAGGGGGTGGAGAAGGACATATTAAGATTGGAAGGAGCTTCGAGGCTGGAGGATATAAGGCTTATCAAGCAGGAACTCTTCCAGGTTGTGGGACAACTGCAGGAAAGGCTTAGGGAAAGACAAAGTAAACTGGAGAAGACGGCGGATGAGCTGGCCGTTAGAGTGGTGGAATTGCAGGAGAAGCTCTCTCAGATGACGGAGGAGGCCTTGATAGATGAGACGACGAGGCTCTTCAACAGAAGGGCGCTCATGCGAAGGCTGGATGAGGAGATAGCAAGGTTCAATGTGACTAATATCCCCTTCTCCTTGGTCATATTCGATGTCGATCATTTTAAACGCGTCAACGATGAACATAACCATTTGATAGGCGATAAGGTGCTCTATATGGTGGGCCGGATAGCCAAGGAGACCTTCAGAGCGGACGACTTCGTAGCCAGAATGGCCGGAGATGAGTTCGCAGCGATGCTCTTCGGCAGCATCGGCACCGATAGCTGGCACGCCGTTGAGAGGCTGAGGAGCAATATAGCTAAGAAGGTCTTTAAATATGAACGAGACGGCAAACCGGTGGGCATAAAGATAAGCATAAGCGCGGGGGTGGCGTGGGTGAGAAGCGATGATACGCCGGAGACCATCTTGGAACGGGCGGATAAGGCGATGTATCTGGCCAAACAGAGGGGGAGAGATCAGGTCGTCCCGGAATCCGAACTCAAGGAGGAGGGGGAATGATAGTATATGAGATCGGTGTGGCTCTCATCGCCGTTATCGTCCTGGCATACATGTCCATGAAGATACTTCGCGAGTATGAGCGTGGAGTGGTTTTCAGGCTTGGTAAGCTCCATAAGGTGAAAGGGCCGGGGTTGGTCTTCATCATCCCTTTCATAGACAAAATGGTGAAGGTATCATTGAGGGTCACTGCCGTGGATGTAGAGGAGCAAGACGTCATAACTTCGGATAACGTCTCCGTTAAGGTAAACGCCGTCCTTTACTATAAGGTCGATGATCCGGCCAACTCCGTCGTTGAGGTGGAGGATTACCGGTTCGCCACCACTCAAGTTGCCCTCACAGCCCTCAGGAGCGTCATAGGGAAGTTCGAGCTGGATGATCTCCTTTCTAAAAGGGAGATGATAAATGAGGAGCTGAGCAGGACCGTTGAGGAGCATGTCGATCCCTGGGGGATAAAAATTTTGGCCGTGGAGGTCAAAGACGTGGATCTACCGGATGAGATGAAAAGGGCGATGGCGAAACAGGCTGAGGCGGAGAGGGAGAGAAGAGCTAAGGTTTTAAACGCCCAAGGCGAATACGAAGCTGCGGAAACATTGCTCAAAGCCGCCCAGACCATACAACGGAGCCCCACGGCCGTGCAACTGAGATTCCTTCAAACACTGATCGAGGTGGCGTCGGAGAACAACTCCACCATAGTATTCCCTTTACCCATAGACCTATTGAAGCCATATCTCGCAAAAGAGGGGATAAAGGAGGTCGGTGCCGAAAATGCCAACGGGCAGAATTAAATACTATAACAGTCAAAAAGGTTTCGGTTTTATCGCCCAGGATAGTGGGGAGCAAGATTTGTTCATGCACATCTCCTCCGTCAAAAAACACGAAGGCGAGATACAACCGGGACACTTCGTCTATTATGAGATAGGACAGGGCCGCAAAGGCTTGGAGGCCAAAAACATCATCGTCTCCTCGCGGAGGATAGATGAGAGTAAACTTCAGGAGATCCTGAAACCCAAACGTCGAGTCCCTCGTCCTAAAGGCAAGGGAGGACCGAAGCAGCCTCAAAGACAGGCCCAGCCGACTCAACCTCAGGTGAAGAAGAAAAAATTGATCCCGGATGACGCCTATATGATCAAGCAGGCCAAAAACCAGACGCCGATGGTCTTCGAGACCTACGACCATCCTCACCTCAAATGCCTGGTCAAAAAGAAATACAAATACGATATCGATCTCCTCATAGACGGAGAGGTCAAGCGATTCTTCATGCATGACATCAAATTCTGCTATAAGGTGCGGGATGAGGAGAAGGTCAAACGGGCGATCAGTTACGACGAAGAGGTGAGATCACAGAATCTCAAGGCGATCATACCCCGCAAGGAGAGATACAAGATCCCGGATGAAGAGCTGAAGAAAGCGTACAAGGAGGAGAAACCGATAATGCTGGTCATGCGAGGCGGTGAAGTGATAATCGGTACGATCGAATGGTATTCGAAATACGCCATCAAGGTCAACCTCCCGATAGGAGGCTCCGTGTTGGCATTCAGGCATGCCGTCTATAAATTTCAGAGCCTATGAGATTTGAGATGAAGGTTGTCGTCTACGGGTCAGGGGCCTTCGGCTTCGCATTGGCGAAATACCTCGGTGATAAGTTCCGAATGGATAAGGCGGTGGAGATCTGCCTCTATGATAGGAATGAGGATCTGATCTCTCACATCAAAACCACCCGAACCCACCCTATCTATTATCCGGATATACCTCTTCCTATAAAGGTGGAATCTACTTCCGATATCAGATGTGTCCGAAGAGCAGACCTGATACTGCTGGTCGTTCCAAGCCAGGCGCTTAGAGATGCTTCGAGAGAGCTGGCCGGATACATCTCACCTGAAGCTACGGTTCTCAACGCCGCTAAAGGACTGGAGCTGGGAAGCTGTAAAAGGCCATCACAGGTCATAGGCGAGGAATTAAGCAAGGTCGGCTTTAAGGGTGAGATAGCGACCTTCTCCGGAGGAACGATAGCATCGGAAATGATCATGGGAGCGGCACTGGGGGCGGAGATCGCATGTCCGAACAGGGAGGTGGCGAGATGGCTTCAGGAGTTTATGGCCAGCGACAGGCTCAGGATATACGCCAATACGGATATCATAGGCGTGGAGTATGCGGGGGCATTTAAAAACGTCATCTCCATCGGAGCGGGGATCTCCGACGGGCTCAACAACCCTTGGGGCACCAAGACGCTTCTCATATCACGGGCGTCAGCCGAGGTCAAGAGACTGGCGTTAAAGTTAGGCGCTCAGCCGCATACCTTCTCCGCCGAAAGCCAGGCTTGGTGCAACGACTTATGGATGAGCTGCATGGGCAATACCAGAAACAGATATTTCGGGGAGCTTATCGGCAGAGGATTATCGGTCGAGGAGGCCTTCAAGGTGATGAGCCATGAGAGGAAGTTGGTCGAGGGGTATTACACCACGAAATCGGCCTATCACCTCGCACGGGAACACAAGGTGGACGCGCCGATCATCAAGGCCGTCCACGATGTCCTCTATCTCGGAAGAGACCCGCGGGAGATGATGAGTGAGCTCATGTCACGCTCGCTCAAATTCCTCGATTGAGGGGGAGATCGAGGTGAACGACCTGAACGAGATCAGAGAGATTATAGATAAGCTCAAATCCCTTCTTCAAGAGGGTAAGATCGATTCGGAAACCCTTCTGGCTGAGATAAGCGAAGCGGAAAGCGAAGTGAGGGAGATAAATCTGGAGGAGATAGCAGCCGAGGAGAGCGAGTTACAATCTTACTTCTTCGGAGAGGAGATCCGGTTCGCTGCCGAAGACTTCGAGCCTTATTCGGAGGAAATCCGCCGTTGTATGCCCTTCGGGCTCGAACCACACATACTGCTGCCCAGAAGCTTCACACCCCAATCGCAATACCCCGGCTGGCGCGTCAGGATGGAGAAATGGGTCTACACGCGGATCGAGAACGAGGAAATGCCGCCGGAGACGATAAACCTCTCCCCATACTTCGATACGGCGGCTCTCGTGCTGGTGGACACCCGGATGAAGCCGGACTATCAAAACGGTAGACAGATGTACCGGAACGATTCCGACTTTTTGGGAAAGATCATAGGCCAGATGAGGGAAAACGGCGTCATACCGAGGCGGGGATATATAGAGAAAGGGTCCAGATACGCCATTTCGTGGACCGAGATACATAGGTTCATTCTGCCTGAATTGGCGAGGCTGCTAGGGCTGAAGAGGGATCAGATTCGGCTGCCGAGGCTCGTGGAGTTCTGCTTCTTAAGCGACTGTTTCTATCCGCAATGGTATCAAGGTAACACATGGGAGTGGTTCGAGGACAATGTGAGGTTCGGCAGTAGGGAGGAGAAGCTCTTCGGAGGCAAGTTCAGCTTCGCCACCATGTCGACATCCGTCTACACCAACTGGCCGGAGGCGAGAAGTGATAGGATCGGCTTTCGCCCTCTTATCCTCCTCGGCAAACTCGATCGATGGAAGCTGAGGTGATGGCCGATGCCCAGCCTCTTCGCATACGGGATGCTCATGAACGACTCCATAACCAGACGCGTCACGGGAAAGGTTTTCCCGAAAAGGAAGGCCATACTTGAGAATTACGAGAAGATAATGCCCGGAACGGGATATTCCTATATCCTTCCGAAAGCAGGCTCCACCGTGGAGGGATGCATACTGTATGGGATCGACGAGGAGACCATGGCGAAGATAGATCGATACGAAGCGGAAGGGGATCTCTATGACCGTAAGGAGGTGGAGGTAATCGTCCAGGGGCGGCGTGAGAGGGCCTATGCCTATGTGGGAAACCTGCACGGACTGAAGAAGTTCTTCGGGCCTGAGGTATACACGGATGTGAGGATCAAGGAGTATCTTGAGAGAAAACTGAAGGATCTGACCGACTTGGAGGATCAGGAGAGCACGGATCTCGTCCACAGGGCTAAAGCGGAGCTATTGAGCGATAAGATAGAGGCTCTTATCTCAGCCCATTTCCGCAGATCCGCCGATCTGAGATATCTGATAGATAAGATCCTCTATAAGCCCTCTCTCCCGACCTTGGAAGGCGTCAAATCCGATCCGGAGGCATTGAGATACGCCAACGCCTATATCAAATTGATGGTCAAGCACGTGATCTTCAACCAGATCGAACGTATGATCGGCAACGCCTTCGCCGGCGAGATCACCGTAAATCCTAAATTCCACGAGAGAACCCTCTCTAACCTCGTCGCTCTCATATTCGTGAATAGAAAGAGCACCGCCATCGAGAAGATCATGGACGCGATCGGGGCTAACAGGCTGAGCATGGATAAGGATTATCTGGAATACACGGTGATGGGGATCAGGATAGCCGATATGATCTTCGACCCGATGGAGATCAAGGAGATCATCGAATGGGTGAGAGGACATAGGCATCCGGGCAGGGTCCCGCTTGGCGCCGAGATCGAGATGAGCGATATCGGCGCGAGGGCCGTCGACGCATTGCCGGGAGAGGATAGCAGATACGATAGCTTCTACTACTTCAATGATTTCGATCTGCTACACAGATGCTGGAAGCTCGGAGGTCATGTGGACGATCACTCAGGTATGGAGGAACCCGAAGGGCGAACGAGGGGATTTTTCGAATACTCGCTGGGAAAGATCAGCACGATGGGCGATTTCTCCAAACCGGTCACGGATGACCCGTGGGTGTTGAATCAGTTGATAAACCAGGCCGTTCTCTTCGCCGATATCCTGCCACATAGTTTCCATATCACCCTCGACGCTCAAGGCGAACCGGATATGTCACGTTCCAGCGACCCGGAACTCCTGATATGTCTGCTGCTTCTGTGTGGCGATATAGAGCCGGATAAAGGCGGATGTCTCCACGAAAATAGGATCTGTAACTGCGAGATAGTCGATAAATACGGCAGATTACACTTCAGCGATGAAAACATCCATTTCGCCTCGGAGGAAGACAAAGAGGAGGGGCTCATAGGGCGGTCAAGGGGAGCGAACCTGATCGAATACAAGTTCATGAGGCTCAAAAGCAATCATAATTACGAGCCCTTCATCCTAGCCTTAAAGGGGTTCCAACTCGGATACAACCCCAGACCTCTGGGCTCCACCTTCAGATCGCTGGATGAGTTTAAATTTCCTGAAATTGAGGCCCTGAGGAGATGGGCGGAAAGACCTCAACCGCTGTCTAGATCCATATTGATGGAATTCCTCCATCTCGTGAGGGAGGGGCTGATGAGGGAAAACGAGGGGAAACCCGCTCACCCGATCGATTATATAGAGTATAACCTCAAAAAGATCGAGAGGAAGCTAGATGAGGTGAATGAGTTAATAAGATCCAGAGGAAGGAGGGGATAATGGTCAAGGTAGGAATCGTCGGGGCGTCGGGATATACCAGCAGTGAACTATTGAGGTTTCTCCTGTCACATCCCGAAGAGATCAAAATCGAGATGCTCACCTCTCGTACCTACGCGGGAGAGCGGATCGATAAGGTCATACCCAATCTTCGTGGATTCATGGATCTCCGCTTCGAGAGATTTGATCCCGATGAGGTCGCATCCAGATGCGATATAGTTTTCCTAGCCCTCCCCCACAAGGTCGCTATGCAGTTTGCCCCCTCACTTCTGGAGAGAGGGGTGAGGGTGATAGACTTCAGCGCGGACTACAGACTGAAGGACGTAAAAACATACGAGAGATGGTATGGCGTCGAACACACATCCCCTCATCTGATTAAGAGGGCGGTCTACGGATTGTCCGAGTTACACAGGGAAGAGATAAGGGATGCGCGTCTCGTCGCCAACCCCGGATGTTATCCCACAGGCGCTATATTGGCCGCTGCCCCCCTGATGAGGCGCGAGGGGATCGTGGATAGATCTCTCGTGATAGTCGACGCCAAGACCGGAATTTCAGGGGCAGGCAGAAAGCCATCTGATAAAACCCATTATCCCTCCCGAACGGAGAACTTCGAGCCCTATAACGTCATGGCGCACAGACACTCGCCGGAGATGGAACAGGAACTGAGCCTCATCGCCTCAGAACAAGTCCTCGTGGCCTTTACACCACATCTGGTGCCGATGAGCAGGGGTATACTGAGCACCCTTTATTTCAGAATGATCGAGCCCGTCTCCACAGGGGATCTGTTGGAGATCTATAGGGAGTTTTACAGATCAGAGCCGTTCATCAGGGTGCTGGATAAGGGCGAGTTTCCATCGACGAAGGCGGTGTATGGAAGCAACTTCTGCGATATAGCCGTCCTGGCGGATGAACGAACAAACGTCGTGGTCGTCATGTCGGCCATAGATAACCTCGTGAAGGGCGCGTCAGGTCAGGCGTTGCAGAATATGAACCTGATGTGTGGGTTCGACGAAAAGGCGGGGCTTAACCTCGCCCCTCTGATGCCGTAGACGTCCTTATCACGCGTTCCTCCGTTATGATCATATCCATTCGTATATCCCAATCCTCGTTCGGTACCTTATCGACGATCTGGAACTCATATGCCAGCCCCACAAAAAGCGCATTCGAACACAGCGGTAGGAATCTATCGTAATATCCTCCCCCGTATCCGATCCTATATCCTCTCAGGTCAAATCCCACGCCAGGGACCACGACGACATCTATCGAGTTGGGATCAACCGGTTGTCCCTTCTCCCTCGACGGCTCGGGTATATTGTATTCCCCATCCACCAGGTCATCGGGGATTCTGCTCACCGTGTAGGGCAGGATTCTCCTCTGAGTCCTATCGACCACCGGGGCGCAGACCATTTTACCCATCCTCAGGAGCTCTTTTCCCAGCTCATAGGTATCCACCTCGTTCCTCACGCTGATGTAGATCATCACCACGTTGAATCCCTGCTCCTCCGTTAGCTCGATGAACCTGTATCGTATCTTGGAGCTCCTCCCGATCACCTCATCAGGGCTAAGCGCCCTGCATTTCCTCAGTATTCGCCTGCGCAGTTTATCTTTTGCTTCGGCTGAACCCATGATGTCCGAGCCTCCTACCGACGTTCCAGTACTCTCCTAGAACGAAGACCAGCGGGTTAAGCTTCCCGGGAATGATTCCCCCTCTCTCGTCGAGCACCTCCTCATCGACATGTATGGCGACCACCTCACCCATGAAGAAGTCGTGATATCCTATCGGCTGGACGGATCTCAGCACACATTCGACGTTAACGGGACACTCCTTTATCAGGGGCGGTTTGACTACGGAGGCGGGCAGAGGAGTCAGGCCGAACCTATCGAATTTATCCACATCTCTGCCTGAAACGCACCCGCATCCATCCACCTTCTCCGCCAGATCGGCCGTCGGGAAGTTCACGACGAATTCCTTCGTCTTTCTTATCAGGCTGTTTGAGTATCTCTCAGGCGCTATGGCGAGCATCATCATCGTCGGGTTGGCGATACACGGATGCGCCACCTCGGCCAGGGTGATTATGTTCGGCCTGCCCTCCTCGTCAACGCACGTGATGAGGGCGGCAGGGGTCGGATAAACTATTCGTCTCGGTGACATTTTGACCTTGCCCAAATCGCACCTCCTACGCCCTGCCTTTTGTTGATAGCCCCTCGCTCACCTTTCTGATAGCCCTTGCTATATCGGCTATATCCTCCTCGTTCATGAACTCGTTTACGGATATGGTGATAAGCCTGTCGAGGACCGACTCGGCGACGGGGCATAATCCCTCGGTGTATTCGACCTTAGCTGAGGTATACCTGCAGTTGAAAGGGCAGTCTGAATCGCCGTAGATCTTCTTATTCCTCACCGCCTCGTGACACAGAAAGATGGGTTTGCCGATATAATGCGCCCCGGCCGGTATGCCCTCGGCGGAGAGGGCTTTCGCGAACTGACCGGCGGTGAAGGGGGCGTCTTCCTCAACGACCATCCCATAATACCAATATACACATCGGCATCCTTCCAAAACCCTCTGTGGCTTGACACCCCCGACATCCGATATCATCTCGCTGAGCATGTCTCCGAGCCTGTTCCTGGTCTCAGTCACCTGCTTGACCTTCCTCAGTTGCGCGATTCCGACGGCGGCCTGTAGCTCCGTCATCCTGTAATTCATCCCGAACATGGCGTAATGCCTGGGCCCTGAGACCCATCTCTCCCATCCCTTATCGACGAAGATCGCCCCGCGGTCACCGTATTCGTCGTTATCGGTTATCGTCATTCCCCCGTCGCCGGTTATCATATGCTTGCTCTGTTGGAAGCTGAAACAGCCTATATCCCCTATGGTGCCGGTCAGCTTGCCCTTATATGAGGCCAGATGAGCCTGGGCGCTGTCTTCCACGAGAGCGATCCCATGTCTACGCGCAACCCGGAGAAGCCCATCCATATCGGATGGGTTTCCGAAGAGATGAACCGTTACGATCGCTCTCGTCTTCGGGGTGATCTTGCGTTCGACGTCATCGGGATCCAGATTGAAGGTATCCGGCTGGATATCGGCGAAGACCGGTATGGCGTTTTGGGCGAGGATGGGTATAACCGTCCCTATATCCGTTATCGGCCCGGTTATAACCTCATCGCCGGGGTTGAGGTTCAACATCGCCATCGCCACGTGTATCGCAGCCGTGCCGGACGTGCTGGATACGGCCCTTTTGACGCCGTAAAGCCGGGCGAATTTCTCCTCGAACTCCCTGACCCTTGCTCCTCGAAAGAGGTTGCCGGATTCTATCACCTTTCTCAGCTCTTCCAGCTCTTCATCTCCAACCTTCCTAACGGGTGGAAACGGTTTATCCCTTATAGGTTTACCACCATCTATGGCCAGTTTTTCCATCTCTTTCCCCCTTCGATAGAAGATTGACAGCCTTAGATTATAGACGATTCATCTTACTTAGTCAACGTCTGGGTTTACGAGCTGTCTCTAGATCTCCCTCAGCAGTCGATCCAACTCCTCGATCATCCGCTCTGACTCAGCCTTAAGCAGTTCCTTTTCCTTCGGGGATAGATCTCCGAATTTCCTTTCGAAGTTCCTCGGATGAATCGATTCCAATGTCTCCCTGATGTTCCTTAAAACGATGGAAGCCCACATCTTGGTAACCGAGGCGTTTTGACGCCTTCCCGATTCCTCCAGCTCCTCCGGAGCGAACTTCGCAACAAGCTTCTCAAACCGATCCGATATGAGCTTAAGGACACGGAGGATCTTATCCTGTTTCTCCTGAGGCAACGGTTCCATCGGCATGCCCGTTCCGCTTATCGGTTCACCTTCGCAGATGATGCTTCTCACCTCACGAATCTGCTTGGCGAGGGTAAGATACCCGGAAAGAAGATGATTTTTATGTTTGAACTTCATCCCTTCACCCCACCTTCAAGGGAACGGCGGGCAAAAAAATTCCCCTACCGCTCCCGCCGTTTGGTAGGGGTCATCAGCCGATCTGAACGACCGGCGGTTAACGGCGAACCCCATCGCCGTATCACATGGAAAATTTTACATTATCCCCCTTCACCTGACAAGTAGGGATGATTCATATCCTGAAGTCCTGTTGCAATGATAAGCATGAAATGCTATAATCCTAAGGCTTTAAGGTGTCGAAGAATATCAGGAGAGCCAGATGGTTCTATGCAAGGTAGTCGGAACGGTTGTGGCGACACGCAAGGACGAAAAACTCGTGGGCGGGAAACTTATGGTCGTCCAGGAGATAGATGTCGAATGTAATCCCAAGGATAGGTATCTGGTGGCTATGGATTCGGTGGGAGCTGGCGTGGGAGAAGTAGTACTGGTCGTCACCGGAAGCTCTTCCAGATATACTCCTCTCACCAGGGAGAAGCCGGTAGATGCTGCAATCACTGCCATAGTCGATATAATCGAGGTCCACGGCGAGGTGAAATATAAGAAAGGGAGCTCAGGATAGGGATTATCTGATGAGCATCATCCTACGCCGCCAGAGTCGCCTTTCTCCATTTGAATCCGCCTGAAGGGTATAGATGTAAAGTCCGCTTGAAACTTCCTCTCCGTTTAGGTTCCTCCCATCCCATTTGACCGCCCTATCTTTGAGGAGATAAACTCCCGCCTCACGTTGCCCCAACACCTTCCGCCATACCAGTCTTCCCGAAAGATCGTATATCCCAATCGTCACCCTGGCAGGCTCGCCGAGGATGAAGGGTATCCAGGTCTCAGGGTTGAATGGATTCGGATAGTTTTGAAGCAGATTGGATTTGATCTCACCCCACCTCACCGGTTTCAGCGAGGAGGCTGTGATATATCCTGGAGGGGTTTGAGCCGGATAAAATCCTGATCTTTCACCATCCTTTCTCGGCATCCCCCATTCGACCGATTCCATCGCATAAGATATCTTGAGATCCCATACGTTCACCTGTGCTTTATCCACATAACCGCCCATCGTAGAGATAGCGATTTCCATGTCACCATCCCCGTCCAGGTCTCCCACAGCCGGAGTGTTAGCGAACTTGTAATTGACCAGTGGGAAACCGGAGATGAGCTCACCGTTTGATTTCAGCCCGTAGATCAACCCCGTGTCTCCCCTTATGGCCCCAACGAGCAGATCCGGCTTTCGATCCCCGTCGAGGTCGAGGATGAGAGGAACGGTATGGGATCTCTCCTCCAGTTGGACCGGGAAACCATCCACCAGTTTTCCGTCGGCCTTCCAGGCACATATCTCACCGACTTCGTTTGAGGCGACGATCTCCGGCAATCCGTCACCGTCGAGATCTCCGGCGGACAATCCACAGACCGTTACGCTCGTTCGGTTCACCCAGATGATCTCCCCAGGGCTGTCCATCATATAGACATCTCCTCCCTTAGATGGGAAAACCACATCGATGGAACCGTCTCCGTTGAAATCCGAGGCGATCGGGGATGCATCCCCATATCCATCGGGAGGGGCGTATTCCCACAGCTTTTCCCCGTTGTGTGAGATGGCGTATACCTCCTTTTCCGACGGGATGATCACGTCTGGGAACCCGTCGCCGTCGATGTCAGCTATCGCAGGTGAGGCGCAGAATCTCTCCTCGGAAACCCTCCAGATCGCCTTGCTTTCACCGTCCGGGCCGACGAGATCGATCGTTCCGTCGGAAAGCGGCAGGATGATCTCCATCTTACCGTCCCCATCTATGTCGGCGGCCGCCGGAGAGAGATAGATCTCGGAGTCGAATTTCGTTCTCCAAAACAGATCCCCATTTGAACTCAAGGCGTAAAGCGAATTCCCGACGGCAGCTACGATCTCCGGAAGACCATCACCGTCGAGGTCGACCGTGATCGGTTCGGATCTTATCCGACCGTTCAGGTTTCGATCACACATCATCCTCACACCGCCGAGGTAGGATCTAACCTGGATTTCACCTTCAGAGCTCGTCACGATGAGCTCAGGGGGGCCGTCACCGGTTAGGTCCACCATCAGGGGGGAACCGACGGAATCGCCCTCGAGTTCAAAAGGCGATCCGGGCATCTGTCGCGGCAGATCACCCTCGTATCGCCTAGGTGCGGTGGAGATTTCCCTTGAAAGCTCGCTCTCGTTGCCTGAAGTGTCGAAGGCGGAGACGGCTACGTAGATCTCAACCCCGTTTTCAAGCCCATCTATCAGATACTTGGTCGATCCCTTAACCACCGCTGAGCTCATATACCTCCCTGGTCCGTCTCCCCAATATACCTTGTATCCCGCCACATCCGGTTCGGGACATGGTTCCCACTCCGCCATTACCCGACCGTCATCCGGCAGAAGCCACAACGATCTTGGAGGCAGGGGAGGAGCGAGATCCAATCCTTTGGCATCGGGCACGCCTATCATCTCCTCAGAGGGGGAGCTTTTAAATCCGATTCCGTTATAGGCGATGACTCGGATCCTGACCGGCTTGTCGTTCTCCAATCCATCGATAACATGCTCCGTCTCGTCGCCGACATCCATTCCTTTCCCATCTATCTCCAGGATATATCCGGCCGCCCCTTTTACACCTGTCCATTTGACTTTAAGCTTCCCGTCGCCCGGCTCGATCGAAATCAGAGAGGGTGAACGAGGCAAGTTCAGAAGCTCCGGAACCCTTAGCTTCCCATATCCCCACAGCTCATCCCAGCCCGGCTTGCCCATATCGAGGGAGGATGCGATGATCCGCAACTTGACCTGAGATGGCGTCAGATCGGGATGTTTTTCCAATAGAAGCGATATAGCCCCTGAGACATGCGGGGCAGCCATACTTGTTCCTTGAAATACCACGTGTCTCCCATCAGGAAGGATATCGTTAGGCCTCTGCCAGCTCACCTCCGATAACGCCGCTCCGATCATCTGTCCCGGCGCGGCTACATCCGGTTTTCTCCCTCCATTTCTCAGCGGCCCCCTGCTTGAAAAGACCGATATCCGGCCGATACGCGCATAATCAACGACGGTATAATCGCCCCTTATGTTGGGCCACGAGTTCGTCACGGCATATGAGGCGACGGCGATCACGTCGGGGGCTGAGGCTGGTGAAGCTATTGTCTTCTCCCCATCCGGTTGAATGCACATCCGGTCTGCCTCCGAGGTGAATACGGTGGGACCGACGGTATAGGCGTCGAACCTCACGCCGGCTCCATCCAGCTCCAGCATGAACTTCGCTCTGTCGAGCGGCAGGCTCATATCCCCTCCATCCCATATCCAGACCTGGATGCGATTCAGATCGGGATAGAGCGGATGTGGCGAGTCCGACCCGAGGTAAACTTGAGCTCCCTTCAGCATCCCCTCGTCAACTGAGGCGGATATGGAGTCGCCGGGTTTTACCCATCCATAATCCGTGAACCCTCCCCTGCCATCAGGCACCAGCAGTTTTGCCTTTATCGAATCGGATGAGCTATACCAGATCTCAACGTTGAGATGTTCCTCGTCGGGATCGGCCGTGAAGGAGAGGTAGGGATATCTGCCGTTTTCAGGAGGTGGAAGCTTTCCCCCCGCGTGGATCGGGTCGTCACCATCGTTTCCAGCCGAAGCCACCGCCGCCCTGCCGCTTTTGCCTTTAATGATCTCCTGAATGCCTTGATCTAGGAGTGATCTCCCATCGTGCGGTCCTTCCTGCCCTCCAAACGACATGTTAACGACCGCCGGCATCCCCAACTCTCTCGCCCTTTTAAACACGTAGTTCACGCCGTCGATCACCTGATCGTCGAAGAGATAGGATTTAACGGCTATGATCTGAGCATCAGGAGCGACGGAGGAGGCTACGCCGGAGACATGTGTGCCATGCCCATAGGTATCCATCTCGCGGCAGACTCCGGATTGGATCTCGGCCCTTGACCATTCCGAGCCATAGCCGTAATCAGCGGGTTCCTTGCCGGGTATGGTAACCGTCTGATCCCAGATGTAGAGGATCTTAGACGATCCATCGGGATTGGCGAAGTCGGGATGTGACCAATCTATGCCGGTATCTATCACTCCGATGATCGTTCCTCTACCGGTGAAAGCAGGATCGGACCGATGAGCCAGATCCGCGCCTATATCCTTTATGTTCCCTCTGATCCACTCCTGACAGGGCTTCAATCTGATAGCGGGCTGGACGAACAGAACATGAGGCGACGTGGCGAGATCAGATATTCGAGATAGAGCGATCTCAGCCGAGGCAATGGTGCCGGTGATCGTTCGTATCTTCGCTCCCGGAAGATGGTCGATCGGGCCGGAGAGCTTTATCAGCACCCTTGCCACGCCGTCATGGACGAAATCCAACCTCTCCACCTGCTCGAGGGGAAGCTGAGAGATGGCCAGCAGAAATCCGTCGATCCGCTCTGAAGGCGAGTTGACCGATGATATCGCTATCAACAGGGAAAGGATCAAAACCATCTTTCCGTCAGCCTTTCGGCGATCTCCCCGATCCTCCTGTTAGTAACTTTAACGTTATCTCTGAATATCCTCCTGAGTTCACTCAGCCGGTTTGAGGGGGCGATTCTGGCGAAGCTGTAAATCGCCTCGAGCCTAACGGTAGGTTCGGGATCGCTTTCGGCGATATCAAGCAATATATCGCACGCCCTTTCGTTAGCACCTTCGTCCTCTTCCCTCATTCCAAGCCGCCAAAAGGAGGAAAGCGAGTAGGCTATCCTTCTACGAAGCTCGATGCTTCGGGTTCGACGGTAAAGCTCATAGATCGGCTCGATCAGGGATGGGCCACACGCGATGGGGGCTTCGGGCAGGATGGCGAGCTGTCTGTATACGTTATCTCCATCGATCGTCCTTTCGATCATCCTTTCGGCAAGCGCATATCCGGTGATCTCCGGGATGATCGACATCAATTTTAAAGCGCGCATTCTGAGGATCGGCTCCCTCTGAAGGGCCACCACATTTGCCAGAAATCGGAGAACTGGACGGGCCCATTCAAAGAGCGTTCTGCCGATATCGGCGACCGCCGACATATTGATAAGCCTTTCGTTCATCCCCGCCTTGTCGTCACAGATCACGCAGCCGAGTAGGTCGAGCACCCTCTGCTGCAGAACGGGTTCTCCCCTTCTGAGTGAGAGGATCATCTTGAACCCATCGATCCACCACCGTTTGCCCTCTTCGGATCTGTGATATCCGGTGAAATCGGCGTGAAATCTCTCCGGATCTATCGTCTCGATCCCCCAATCGGGAGGCAGTTCCACGGCGAGTCTCATAGCATCGGTCCATCTTTCAAACGGCGTCTCCGCCTCCGGATATCTCTCCACCAACTCCGATATCCCCCTGATCATATCCTTTGAGAGGGTTCGTATACGCCAGATATATCCCAGGTCATGAACCAAAATCGGTGTGGCTTCAATCGGAAACCTTCCTTCTTCTATCCACCCCTCAATTCTCTTCATTCCCCATCCGGATCTTACAAACGCCCTGACGAGCTCGCATTTCTCCTCAGGCGAAAGGGCCTCTACGTATCCATCGATGAATCGGATCACCTCTTCTCTGTATCCGAAGAAGAAAACCAGGTCGTGGAGGGCCCAGCGTCGGATGAGTCTCATCGTCTCCTCCGGATTTCCGTAACGGCCCGAAAATCTGAACCTATCAATTGACATTTCAGCCAGGGAATTGAGGAGGGCTTGGACGTGGGGTATGATCCCCTCATCTCGAAATATACCGCACAGCTTCGCCAATGCGCTCCATCTCAGTTCTAAGGGCGGATCGCCCCTCAGCCCAACCTCTCTGATCTGGGGAAATCCTCTATCGGGCAAAATCCACCCCATCATACAGAGCGCCCTTGCCCGGAGTGATGCGTCTCCGGCCTCGATAAGCGGTTTCAGATGCGAGATCACCCTCTCCTGGATATCGGGGTTGCTCCGCATGCTTGAACCTAAGATCATGAAGGCGTGATTGAGGACGGATGATTTGATCTCATTCATCGGCTCTCTATTGGATAGATACTTCATCTCGGACATGAATCTGATGATGAAGGAGAGAACCTGGTCGAGGCATAGCTTTTTATCTCTATCGGGTAGATGTGCGAATTTCTCGAAGGTTGCCCTTATCAATGCCAGCTCCAGAAACGATGGCAGATCATCCTTATTCTCCAGATGACTTAAAACCGCCGGGACGACATCCCCGCTCATGATCAAATCCAGAACCTTCAGCCCCTCTATAAGAATCTCGAACCTCTCCACGGCGAGATGATCGATGAGAGCGGTTATAATCCTGGCTCTGAGATCGGCAGGGAGTTCGCATTCTAAGATCGATTCCGCTGCGAGGGCGGTCCTATAAAGATCAGATGGATTGAAGACAGCCTGGACGTATTTCTCGGGATCGAGAGCAAACCCGGATGAGATCACAACGGCATTCCTCGCATCCGTCCGATCGAAGAGATCCATCTGAATTGTCCTATCCTCATTCCATTTACGGGCGATCCACTCCGCTGCCCAGTAATCCCGAATCTCATCGTGTATAAACTCGAATCCTTCGTCTTTCACTCGTAGAAAAGGCAAGGATGAGATCGCTTCCAGGTATATGAGGATCGAATCTCTATCCGGGCGGCCCCCTTCAAGTTTACCTATGGGGATCATCTCCGGTGTTCCGCAAAGGTTGTAGACCCTCTCACAGGCCCACCAAGGTGGGAAATAACCTCTGGGTTTTATCTCCCTCTCTATCCAGTTCTCGACAACCTTTGCCGCCTCGTTGAACGGCAGCTCCGATTTCCCATCCTTAAGGCAATGTATCGCCAGCTCCTCGAGGGTTCGACGAAGCATTAAATCGAGGTTATTCGATGTGATCCCGACCTTATCCAATCTCCTCTCCATGTCCGGCAATTCATATCTCATCCAGTTCTGAAAGGCGGATCTGTAAAGTGATGAACGCCTCGAACACGGTATAGTTTCCTCATTGGACCTGAGGTAAGATCTCATCAAATGCAGCAGGATTGGCAGATTAACCCTGCCCGGATTAAACCCCAGGAATCTCCTGATCTCCTTCTCCTCCGGTGGCATGATTCGGTATATGACCCAACTGGGCGGCAGGTTGGTCACGATGGAAAGCCATGTGTAGGATCTCATCGCACCGAGACAGAGCCACTGATCGAAGGGCGGCTTTTCAAGTGAGGAGATTATATCGCCGATCCCATCGGCGGCGACGTCAAGGTCATCAAGGAGCAGTAGTATGCCGGGCGTATAGACGAGATCGTGTATCTCCTCGCCTGTGATCTCCGCGATCGCCTCTCCGATATCCCTTCCATGTCTCAGGATCTCCTCAGCTCTCAAGTAGACGGGAACGAGCTGAATCTCCTCCCCGTTCAGATCCACTTTGATCTTCCCCTTTGAGGCGAGGACGAATATCCTCAGAAGCTCGACGCTCTTCCCCGATCCGCCGTCTCCGACGATCAACACGCGTCTGTTGTTGATGATCGCCTCCTCGGCGGTAATAGGTGAACCGTTGGGATCATCGGCGAGAACGAGGTTCAACCGCATGTATTCCCGATCGAGGAAATCCTCAAAGGATATCCCCTCACAGCGGCAGGTCAATATGGCGTTCGGTATCACAACGCGCCGGACATGGCGTATATGCTCGTCAAAGCAGGTGGAACGGATTTTAAGGTCTGAGATCACAACCGATCCATCGGGTATCCTACCCCTTTCCCTCCGCCATTCAGACTCGGTTAAAACCCAGATGTTAAACTCGGGGTGAAAATATGGGGAGATAAACAGGAGTTTCCCGCGCTTCAAATCGGAGAGAATCAAGGACTTGGGAATTGAAACGCCGAATCGGGATAAAGACTCCTCCACGATCTGCAGTTTATCCCTCCATCTCTTGCACAAAACGGGAATGGGTATGGGGGGTAAAGATGGATCTGATCGGCGGAAGCTAAGTCTCTCCCCGGCGAGAAGGGAGGCGATCTGAAGGACGGTTGCCCTTTTATCGCCTCCCGCCTTTTCCAGATAGACCGCATTTCTGCTCCTGGAGATCGCCCCCTTAAGAGCTGGGAAACTCGGCGATTCGGAAGAGGAGGAAGCGCTTAAAGCGTTCAGATAATCGACCCATGGCTCCAGGAGGAGCGAGGATAGATCCGGCAATGAATCAACGCCTATAACCTGAAGCCTACCCCAGCAGCTCTCCTCAGCTTCTTCGAGATTTCTCTTGGGGACCACGATGGCATTTATCCTGTTCCCCTTCTCCATTCCGCGGAGAACAGCTTGAACCTTAGCCCGTATATCCGACACGGGCAGGACACGCCCCATTCCATCTAAAGCGCCTGTGACGGCGAGATCACCCGGTTCCTTGAAACCTATCTTCCGACCCATAGCAGCGGCTTCGATGGCGATGGCAACGGCCAGACCCATTGAACCCCCATGAAGCTGGGCATTCTGAGGGATGCCGTCTATGGATAGATAAGCGTCGTAGCTCTCACCTATGTCATAGCAGGCGAGCTTATGGGCCATATCGAGTGAGCTGCGAAATCCCTCATCCTTAATCCTCTTGGATAGCTCTAGTTTCCCCTCACCTTCTGACGGCCTAACCAGCACATCCAGACGGAAAAGCTCCCCTTCGCCACTCAGGTTCACAAGCGGCACCCAGAGGGAGAAGTTCAGGGAGGATGAGATCAGATGGGCGGCTATCGTCGCCGCCGTTCTGGCTGTCTCCTCCGAAGCTCCTCTTTCGATCAGCTCCCGATGTAGATCCGACCCCATCTTAATCTTAAAGCTCTCGAAGGGGGGAAGATCCAGAGACAGGAGAGGGGCGAAGTCCTCCAGGAGATCGAGCAGATGGGATCTATTCAGGAGATCCGCCATCGCCGACACCCTGATTTCGTTCTGAACAAACTGCCTTCGCAGATTCGGATCGTCAAGGGCTACCCTCTGGAGATAATCGATCGTGCCTTCTAAAAACTCATTATGTGGGAGAAGGGAAGCGAGATCATAGGCGAGATCCGGCCCATGTCTTTCCATGCAAAGTTTCAGCGTTCGATGAAGGAGAAGAAAGGGGGATGAACGATCTTGAAACAGAAAACGGCACAACTCACGTCCGTTCACCCCCCTCCTCAACCTCACAGGGTATGAGGGTCTTCCTATCTCCGAGGGCTCGAGAATCCAATCATACGATCGGTTCTCTCGGCGGTTCGATGAAGATATCCAGTTCCATTTCCTCGATCTCATCGGGGAAAGACTCCGGCAGTAAAACATCCTCCACGACGATCTCACACCCCTCCACCCTAACGGGCATCTCCCAGGGCAGATCATCGAACTTCACCACGACATGGGCCACGTATCCGTCATACCTTTCGGATTCCCCTCTTTCCCTAAGAGCCATTGAGATCCTGTGCTCGCTTATAACGGGATATAGGAGGAACCTGAAGATGGTGAATCCCTTTACCTTTCCGTCGCTATCGAGCACCCCTACGATTATGTCTGATCTACCGTTATCGGAAGCCATCCAGATATTTTCTCCCTCCTGGCTTACCCTGCAAGCTAAATCATGCTTGAGCGATGAGAGCCTACTTCCTATTAGGAAACCCCTACCGAAGATTACCTCCCAACATCTGCGGGTGATATCATAGGGCAGATCCCCCAAGGAGGTGAACCTCTCGAAATCCTCTCTCACCTCCTGGGTTCTGGATCTGCATGAGGGGCATCTCTCGAGATGCCGGTTCACAGCCTGACCGACCTGAGCGGGGAGTTTACCCGAAACATAATCCCAGAGAAGCTCTTCGGATAAACATTCCCCATCCGTGTAATAGGTCTTCCCCATGATCCTCACCGCTTAGACCTTCGGATTTCGATCCTCGATGTATCTCATAATGAGTTAACGACCTCGAAGGGATAATTTCACACTTCAGATCAAATCGTAATACCCTATCCCGGATTCTCTCAGCATATCCCTAAGCCGTTTTTTGGCTCGGTGGAACCGGGTGGTCACCATACTGTATGAGGCGCCGAGGGCTTTTGCGATTTCATCGAACGATCTGCCTGCCCTCCTCATCTGTATTATCGTTCTATCCACCTCGGAGAGCGATCTCAGGCATCTTTCAAAATACTCCCGGGCTTCCTTCCTTTCAACTTGAAATTCGCCCATCTGAACGTCTGATCTGAGCTCGGCATAGGATCTCAACATCCTCCGCTCCTTTCTCGCCTTCTTGGTCAGATCGAGACAGAGATTCCGTGTTATCTTATATATGGCGGCATCCACGCTCTCTCTGTAATCCCATCTCCTGAATATGCCATAGTCGCTGTTTACCAACCTGAAGAGCACCTCCTGTGCCACGTCTCCCGGCTCTAAACCGAGGGACTTAAGCTCCACGCGGAATCTCCTGTAACATGCCACGGCCATCCTGACGGTTCTGGCGATCACCTCATTGAAAGCCGCCATGTTATTGTTGAGCAAGCCCTCGATAAGACGCCTATCCTCTTCCTTTCCCGTCCTGTCCATCTCACACCGAAAGAACGAAGATTCAACCGATTAGACGAAGGACACGGTTAGAGGTTGAAGAGGAGGTTGAGCAGCAGGGAAAGGAAGGCGATGGCGACGCAGTAGTATCCGAAAACGGTATATCTCCCTCTCCTGAGCATGGATATCAACAGTTTTATAGCTATGAATCCCGAGATGAAAGCGGCTATCATACCTGAGAGAGTCGGGGCGATCTGTATCTCGTTTGCGCCGATATCCTTCACCTCCAGCAATGCCGCTCCGAGGATGGCGGGGATCGACAGGAGGAAGGAGAACCTCGCCGCCTCCTCCCCTTTTACCCCTAAAGCTAAGGCCGATGAGATGGTCATGCCCGAGCGAGATATCCCCGGAATGACAGCCACCCCCTGAGCCACGCCGACGGCCAGCGATCGAAGAGGGGTAACGCGATCCAGCTTTTTAATCGCCTTCCGGGCGATCAGGGAGGAGGAGATAAGAACGATGCCTGTCACGAGGAGCATGGCTGAGACGATCCAAACCCTTATCATCGCCTCCTCGACAAACCTCCTCAGGGTAAACCCTATCACCGCCGTCGGCACGGTGCCGAGACATATCATCCCGAACAGATACCAATCCTTCCCCCTGAGTATCCTCAGCACATCTTCTCTGAAAGCCAACAATATAGCCATCAGTGTTCCGACGTGAACCATCACGTCGAAAAAAAGCTGGGGCTCTCGCAATCCCAGATAATGCTGAGCGAGAGCGAGATGACCTGAGCTGCTGACGGGCAGGAACTCCGTCAATCCCTGAACCACTCCGAGCGATATCGCCTCGATGAAGCTCATATCATATCCTCATCACCACCGGTATCACGATCGGCCTGCGCGACATCCGCTTGGAAAAGAATCTACGCAGGGCAATCCTTATCTCCTCCTGAACTGATGGCACATCGCCTTTTTCCTCGGTTCCCATCTCTGTCAAAAGCGATACGATCAGCTCCTTCGCCTCCTTCATCAGCCCGTTCGGCTCATCTGGACAGATAAATCCCTTGGAGACCATATCCGGACCGGCCACCAGCTCGCCCGTATCGCTGTTGAGCACGACTATCGGTATGAGCATCCCGTCGCGGGCGAGCTGCCTGCGGTCGCGCAACAGCACATCCGCCAATCCGTCGGAACTTCTTCCGTCGATGAGCACCTTGCCGGTCGGGATCTTATCCGCAAGCTCGCACCTTCCGCCGCTCATCCTTATCACATCGCCGTCCTCAGCCACGATTATATTCGAGCGGGGTATTCCCACGCTTTCAGCGAGCTTGGCATGATGGATAAGCTGTCTGTATTCGCCATGGATGGGAATGAAATAGCGGGGCTTGACGAGGTTGAGCATAAGCTTCAGCTCCTCCTGACAGGCATGTCCGGAGACGTGGACGTCAGCTATTCTTTCATAATACACATCGGCGCCGCGTCTATAGAGATGGTTGATCACCCTGCCTATGGCCTTTTCGTGCCCCGGGATTATCCTTGCCGAGATTATAACCGTATCCCCCTCCTCGATGTGTATCCTGTGGTTATCCATAGCCATCAGCGAAAGGGCGGAAAGCGGTTCCCCTTGACTGCCCGTGGTCATCACCATAACGCTTTCAGGCGGCAGATCCCTTACTCCTTTGAGATCGATGAGGAGGTTCTCCGGCAGCCAGAGGTATCCCAGATCATTGGCTATCCGGATGTTCTGAGTCATGGATCTGCCGGCGATGGCGATATATCGGTTATGCTTGGCCGCCAGCTCGATAAACTGTTGGATCCTGTATATGCTTGAGGCGAAGGTGGAGGCAAAGATCCGCCCCCGGGCGGATTGAAATATGGCATCTAAAGCCGGGAAGATCGACCTCTCCGGCGGGGAGTATCCGGGGCGCTCGCTGTTTGTGCTGTCTGAAAGCAGCAACAAAACCCCTCTCTCGCCCAGCTCGGCGAATCTATGTAGATCCGTCATATCCCCGTTGACAGGGGTCTGATCCAACTTGAAATCCCCGCTGTGGACGATCGTGCCGCCCGGCGTATGGATGGCGAGGGCGAGCGTGTCGGGGATGCTGTGGTAGACTTTGATGAACTCGATCTCAAACCCGCCCAGGGATATGCCTTCGCCGGGTTTCACCTCGTTTAGCCGGTATTCTGCGATGTTGAACTCCCTGAGCTTCTCCTCGACCAAAGCGAGCGTGAGTTTTGCCCCGTAAATCGGGGCTTCCACCCGTTCCAACATGTAGGGAAGAGCACCGATATGATCCTCATGACCGTGTGTCAGGATGATCCCCCTGACCTTATCTTTCCGCTCGATGAGATAGGAGATATCGGGGATTATGAGATCAACCCCCGGCATATCCAAATCGGGCAGCATCAGCCCGGCATCTATCACCAGGATATCGTCCTCGCTCTCGACGAGGATCGTGTTCATTCCGAACTCGCCCACCCCACCGAGAGGTATGATTCTGACTTCAGCCATCATCTTCTCCTGTAGGTCCAGATTCCAACCACCCATCGAGATAATTTTTCAGCGTTTGAACGAAATTTCGCGCCATCTCCAGTAAATCCATCGCTTCTTCCTTGGCGATGGTAAAACCTACACCGTAATCCCCAACCAATCTCTTGTCATAAGCGTCATTGAGCGCTTTTCCTAGATCTCTATCAAAAATCCCCGCTTTTACAAAATGTTCCCCGAACAGACCTATCACGCCCTTGTGGGAAGAGGCGGTTAAACCCTTGGTGAGAAGCGATGCTTCAGCGACGAAGAACATAGCATAGTAACACCTTGAAACACAGGAGTCATAATCTCCGATGTTTAAAGCATATTCCGCTGTGATCAAGAACCTCTCAGCCTTCTCTATGAAATCCCTTATTTCCTTCACATCTTTAACCCTTCTCTTCTCACGCTCAACGTAAACGGGCTTTTATAATTTTCGAAGAAAGGTTCGGGAAGCGCTATAACTGAAACAAGCTCTCCCTCTTCGATAAGCATATCAAATAGAAGGTCGCTCAAGCTTCTCCTAACCTCCGAGGGGTTAAGGGATTCATCCACCAATACAAGGATATCGATGTCTGAATCCCCTGTGGCTTCACCTCTCACATGTGAGCCATAGAGGATAACGCCTTTAATCCCTTCGCCATATACCTCCATCAAATAATCCTTCACTCGATTTACCAATCGACTCACCTTTTTATCCATTTTCATCTCATTAAACGACTATGTTCACAAGCCTCCCCGGGACGAAGATTATCCTTTTCGGCGTTTTGCCCCCGACGAATCGCCGGACGTTATGATGTTCCATGGCAACCCTTTTGATCTCATCCTCGGAGGCGTCAGCGGGGACGGTTATCCTGCCCCGAACCTTGCCGTTGACCTGCACCACGATCAGGATCTCCTCCCTGACCAACGCCCTCTCATCCCATTTCGGCCAGGGATGTCTCACCAGACCGGGCCGGTTTCCTATCCTCTCCCAGAGCTCCTCAGCGATGTGAGGCGCAAAGGGCGAAAGCAGAAGGATCAGCGATTCGATCCCCTCCCTCAGCACCGACTTAAATGAGTCGTCATCCGATCGCTCCATCTGATACATATAGTTTACAAGCTCCATTATCGCGCTTATGGCGGTGTTGAAATGCATTCTATCGCCTATATCGGTCGTAACCCGCTTTATAGCCGTATGCACGGCGGATCGGAGCTTTTTCGCCGGTCCGGAGAGGGAGTCCGGATCATACTCCGCCCTGACGTCTTTAATGATATCCAGGTTATCATGGACCAGATTCCACACGCGGTTGAGGAACCTGTATGCGCCTTCGATCCCCTGATCGCTCCACTCAAGATCCCTTTCAGGCGGAGCGGCAAACAGCATGAACACCCTGACCGTATCACATCCGTATTTACGAACCATATCGTCCGGATCGACCACATTCCCCTTGGATTTGGACATCTTCGCCCCGTCCTTGACCACCATGCCCTGGGTGAGGAGGTTGGTGAACGGCTCGTCCACATCCAGCAATCCTATATCACGCATCACCTTGGTGAAAAACCGGGCGTATAGCAGATGCAGAACGGCATGCTCTATGCCGCCGATGTATTGGTCAACCGGCATCCAATATCCGACCTTATCCTTCGAGAAGGGAAGCTCCTCGTTTCGCGGATCGGTGTATCTGGCGAAATACCAGGACGAATCGACGAAGGTCGCCATCGTATCCGTCTCCCTGTGAGCCTTCCCTCCGCACTTAGGACATTTGACCTCATAAAACTCCTTACACGATTTCAGCGTCGCCGTGCCGCTTCCCTTATACTCGACATCCTCCGGTAGGAGAACCGGCAGGTCCTCATACGGGACAGGCACAACGCCGCATCTATCGCAATGGATGATCGGTATCGGGTTGCCCCAGTACCGCTGTCTTGAGATACACCAGTCCCGAAGTCGATATTGAACGGTTGCTCTGCCGATCCCCTTTGACTCCATATATTCTATGATCCTGCGTTTCCCCTCCTCGTTGTCCAGGCCGTTGAACTGCCCGGAGTTGACCATCACCCCCGGATCCTCATACGCCTGAGACATGGTCTCCAGATCAAGCGAGAAATCGGGTTTTTGGATGACGATCCTTATCGGCAGATCGTATCGTTTAGCGAACTCAAAGTCCCTCTGATCGTGGGCGGGAACGGCCATTATGGCTCCCGTTCCGTATTCCATGAGGACGTAGTCGGCTATCCAGATGGGGATACGCTCGCCGGTCATCGGATTGACGCAGTAGGCTCCCGTGAAGATTCCCCGTTTCTCCCCTATCTCGGCCGTTCGAGTTTCCTTGGATTCACGGGATACCTCCTCGATGAACCGCGTGACCTCGCCCTCACGATCCGTTCCGGAGACCAGCCTTTTGACCAGAGGGTGTTCGGGAGCTAGAACCATGTAGGTCGCTCCGAAGACGGTATCGGGCCGGGTGGTGAAGACGGTGATGACCTCGTCGGTGCCGGCTATGGGGAAATCTATCTCAGCGCCTTCGCTCCTGCCGATCCAGTTGCGCTGCATGATCAGCACCCTCTCCGGCCATCCGGTGAGTTTCTCCAGATCTCTCAGCAGTTCCTCCGCATAGGCGGTTATCCTGAAAAACCACTGCATCAGAGGTTTCTGGACGACGGGTGAATCGCACCTCCAGCATCTGCCGCCTATGACCTCCTCGTTGGCGAGGACCGTCTGACACGATTCACACCAATTCGCTATGGCCTCCTTCCTGTATGCCAACCCCATCTCGTACATCTTCAGGAAGAGCCACTGCCCCCACTTGTAGTACTCCGGCGAGCAGGTGGAGATCTCCCTATCCCAATCGTAACTGAATCCCATCCTTTTGAGCTGTTTACGCATGTATTCGATGTTATCCTTGGTCCAGATCGCCGGGTGCACCCCGCGCTGGATGGCGGCGTTTTCCGCCGGGAGACCGAAGGCATCCCACCCCATGGGATGGAGCACGTTGTAGCCGCGCATCGTCAGATACCTGGCGAGCACATCCCCGATCGAGTAATTGCGTACGTGCCCCATATGTATCCTTCCCGACGGATACGGAAACATCTCCAGCAGATAATATTTCGGCCTGCTTTGATCCTCAGTTGTCCGGAAGAAACCCTCTCTCTCCCAGAACTCCTGCCATTTGCGTTCTATCTCCTCGAAAGGATATCCCTCGTCCCTCATCTTCACGCTACCTCGCTGATAGGTCAAAAGAGCATCGAATGTTGGCACGTTGAACGTTTAACGTTCTAACGTTCAACGCGCCGGCGTTTACACCTTTACGATCTTGATCCTCGATTCGTCATCGGTCCCCAATCCGATCGCGGCCGCCGTGTGCACGTGTTTCGCCTTCCCCGTTACCTCGTCCAGCCCTCTTTTTCCCCTCTCCCGATTGATGAGGCTCATGCCGAATTTGTCCATGGCGACCGGATCGAATCCGGCGGCCAGCATATTGGGCGAAAACTGAGGGGCGCCTCCGGGCCCACCTCTGCAGATACCTAGAATGGCGTCGAGGATTATCAGTCTTGTCTTGTCCTTAATGTGTGGAGCGGCGTTCAGCTTGGCGATGAAGGGATCGCAGTTGTTCCCATGAAGCGATCCGGGGTTGTTGACCGTGCCGTAGTGGTTCTTCATGCTTAACGTTACGCCGGCGAGACTGTGATCCTTCAACACGGGCACGTTTATCAGGTGATCGCAGAGACGTGTGAGTATCTTAGTCAGATGCTTCTTCTGACCCTCTATCTCGATCGGGTTGTCGGTGTCATATCCCCAGCCGCTGGAATCGGTGCCGAAACACCTGACGCCGCTCTGACCCTCGTTGAGCTTATAGCCGGCTCTCTTTAGCTCCCTGTTGGTTCTATCCCATATGACGATATCGTTTTCGGGGACGCCGAACTCCACCAGGGATTGAACGATGGCATCGACGAGCTGCGGATGTGATGGGAGCCTTCTGTTTATGCAGTTGACCTTGATCCCTATAACCTGCCCTTTCCGATAGCCCTTCAATATCTCCTTCCACGCCTCTGAGACGGCATCCTTTCCGGTCAGCTTCCTCAACAGCGAATCCACAGCCTCATGAAGCGGTTCCGGGTTGACCTTCATGTTCGAGGAGAAACCGGGGTCCTCGATCAAAGCGATTCGGCTTATCGCAGACGTTTCGGGATATCCCCTGCCGATCAGGTTTGGCAGAGCGGTCACACCCACCCCGCCTATAACCGCCGTCTTGAGGAAATCCCTGCGCGAGATCCTCCTCATCTCCCCTATTCCTCCGTTTTGGGGAATTATAACATATAAGCCGCGGCTAAGTCACGCCAGCTCCATCTGCCACTTAGCGGCCTCGAGGACGTTCCTCATGAGGATCGACGCTGTAACCGGCCCCACACCTCCGGGAACGGGGGTGATATATGCGGCGCGCTCCTTGGCGGTCTCGAACTCGACGTCGCCGACGAATTTCTTACCTACATGGTTCATCCCGACATCTATGACTATCGCGCCGGGCTTGATCCATTCTCCCTTGATCAGTTTGGCTCGACCGGCCGCGGCTATCAATATCTCAGCTCGACCGACATGTTCCTCGATCTTTCCTCTCTTAAAAGTTCCGGTATGACAGACGGTGACGGTCGCCGAAAGTTTCCTTTGGAGCAACAGCAGCGCTGCGGGTTTGCCGACGATGGTGCTTCTGCCGATGACGACGGCTTCTTTGCCCGATATCTCCTCCCCGGTCGACTTAAGCAGGGTGATGGCTGCCATGGCCGTGGGCGGAACGAGCCTCGGCATGTCAAAGGCTATCCTTCCGATGCTGGCCGGCGAGACCCCCTCGATATCCTTGAGCTCGTCTATCCAGCAGAAGGCCTCGTTCGGACTGATCTGCTTCGGAAGCGGCATCTGGAGAATTATCCCCGTGACGGTCTCGTCACGGTTGAGTTTCTCGATGAACTCCCTCAACTCCTCAGGGGTGGTCGTTTCAGGAAGTTGATGCAGTTTGTAGTTGATACCTACCTCCTCACACCTGCGTCTCTGGCTTCTGATATATGCCTTGGAGGCGGGATCTTCGCCGACCTGAACCGCTGCCAGGGTGATGTTCACCCCTTTGGATCTTAGCTCCTCCACGCCCGCTTTAACCTCTTCCTTGATCTTATCGGCTATGGGTTTACCTTCAAGAATTTTAGCGCTCATCATCCCTCCCTTGTAATTCAGAGTATTTCAGGGCTGCCCTGAAGATATTGAGTTTGGCGTTTTTAAATCCGGCCATCTCGACGCTCCTGATCATATCTCCTATCAGTTTTCTCGTCGAGTGGCCGGCCATCGGACAGGGCGGAGGAGGATCGGGAAAGCCTCTGCCTTGGGCGAATCCCCTGATTTCCCCCTTTGTGACGTATATCAAGGGCCTTATGATACGGAGCACACCTCCGAACAGAGGTGAGGATATCTTCATCATCTCCAGCCGACCCTTGAAGAAGAGGTTCAAAAGCGCCGTTTCAACGTTATCGTCCATATGATGGCCGAAGGCCACCTTGTTACAGCCGTGTTCATGTGCTGCTAGAAAAATCGACTTGCGTCTGTTCCAGGAACACCTGAAACAGTTCATCGGCAACGGCTCGCCTTTCGGCAGGAAAAAAGGAGCTAAGACATAATCCACGCCTGTCTCTACCTTGAAGCCCTCGAGCCACCTCACCAGCGGCTCATGTGGTTTCCCCCACGGCCCGGCGCCATTACCGAGGATATGGATCGCCAAAAGCTCATACTCACATCCGATCGCCCTTCTCTCCTCCCACAGCAATGTCAGGAGCGTCAGGCTGTCCCATCCTCCTGAGACGGCCACGGCGATCCTATCGCCGTTCTGGATCATGTCGAAATCCTTTATGGCTTTGATGAGCTTGCTTCGGATGGCTCCCATCAGCTATAGTAGAACATATATTTCTCCAGCGCCTGACAGATCGCCTCGATGTTTTCAAGGGGCACATCCGGCTCGCACTCCGCCACCAGCATCAGCCCTCCCTGTTTCGATCCCAGCTTGACGACGGCCTCCCTGATATGCTCATCTATATCCTTAGGGGTGCAGAATGGGAAGAGCTGCCTGTCCAGGTCGAGGTTGACGCACACCTTACCCTTGCACACCTTTACCAAACCGTCCAGCGTATTGGCTCTGATCTGAGGGTTGACCACCGTCACCCCGCATTCTATCAGATCGTCTATCACCTCCAATATATGTCCGTCGGAATGGAAGTAGACGTGTATCCCCGCATCCCTGCACATGCCGAAGATCTGGGCGTAACACGGTTTGAGGTATTTCCTGAAATGCTCGGGGCTCATGGGAAGTCTATCCTGCATCCCCAGATCGTCGCCGAAATGGACCATCTTGGGTTTTCTCGCCACCCATTTTCTGACGACCGCGAGATTATAGGAGAGCACCATATCTATGAGCCTGTGGAGTTGCGGAGGCTCGTCGACGAAGTCCATCATCAGGTTTTCGAAACCCCTTAGATAATAAAGCCTCTGGAACATAAACCCATGCGGCAAACCTTCGCCCGGTTCGGGAGGGGTATAGCTTTCAAACGCATCCCAGCTTGAAAGCGGATGGTGGACTACAATGGCATCCAAGCCGCCCCGGATGTTCTTCCATACACATCCCCATTCATCCGTGTGAGTTCCTTCCCTGTATAGACCTCTGAACTCGTCGAAGTTCCTGCTCCCCTTCTTGTACTCTCCGAATATAAGGGGATGTCTTATGACGATCTCCTCCAGATCCTCCCTGTACTTCTTCCAGGTAGCGGGCATCAGGCTGACGGAGACCGGTATCCAGGCGGGATTTCGGAACTCCACCGTCCGAAAGTAATTCTCCTCCCGTGTCATCATCCTCCTCGTCCTCATTTTTCGATTTTTTCGGCCATCTCGTCCACTTCGGCTGCGCCTTCGGCCAGCAGCCTTTCCTCATCGTCGAGCAGGATGTTGAGGAGCCTTTGGAACTCCCCTGCATGCACCCGCTCCTCATTCGCTATATCCTGAAGCACCGCCTTTGCCAGCGGATGATCGGTGGCATCGGCCAGGGCCTCATAGAGGTGCACCGCCTCCTCTTCGGCGGAGAGAGCCAATCGGATCGCCCTGGTCAGCTCCCTCTCACTCATCTTTCGATCCGGCGTTAAACCGGAGAAAGGGTTCAGAAACTCAGGCATATCTCCCTCCAGTTTCAGATGTTCTGCGTATCTCATTATACCGTTCACCGAGCGGGTTGTCAACAATCCTTGACATCCCCGATCGGTTGTCGTATCTTATCCGCGTCCCTATCCCTTCCATCTCCAAACGTTAAGGGGGTGAACATGAAGATAGCCTATGGCACCTATGCCATGCCGATGGTTCCGCTCGAGGATGCCCTTGTGATGCCGGCGCGCGGGATGCGTCTGTCACGGCATAGAGATCATCGCCGCGGCGGAGGGGCGCCCCGGAAGCTACTCCTTTGAAAGCGCCGTGACTGATAGGAAGCTCATAGCCGCTGAAGTTTGGGATTTCATCGAGGCATTGCGATGCCGACGCGAACCGGAGGTAACAGGGGGGGTGGGATTGAGATCGGTGGCGATCATATCCGCCCTGATCCGCTCCGCCTGTTCGGGAGAATCGGTCAGGGTGATAGGCTCTGAACTGAAGTAGATCATAGTCGCCGATCCGGACATGCCAGGATCGGCGACCATTTCACCTCAACCTGATAGCCGAAAGCTAAAAGCTCATCTTGGCCTTGAGGTAGATCTCGTCCTTATCCTTTATGCTACTGAAAAAGCCCTTGCCCTCGCCGTGAAGCAGATAGGCGCCCAGCTTCAACTCGATGTTGTCCTGCGGGGAATAGCTTATCTCGGGGTTGAATACCATCCCGTAGTTCTCACCCACATCGCTCCAGTCATCTATCCCGATCGAAAAACCTATCGGAGTTACCTTCAGCTCATCGTTGAGGAACTTCCTCTCCAGCCTGAATGCGAAATAATCGTTCAGGTTATCCTTTCCACGTTCGAAAGGGAATCCGTGTAGATACTGAAAGTTGACATATGTCCCGTCCTTGAAGGTATAATCCCATCCCACGACGAACTTGAGATACGGTTTATCCTCAAGCACGGTCGTCGTCTGGTTCATCTGTCCCAGCGGAGTCGAGATGTTTGTGATCATATCCACCTTCTCGGGTATGAACAGGGCACACTCGGCCCATATCCCGACCTTTACTTTTGGCAGCTCACCGGCCATATCGGCCCCTATCACCTGTATCTTCGGATAGATCATCTCCAGCTTCCCGTCCATCACCATCGGCCCCTGAGGAGGCATTGATGAAGCGGGCGGCTGGACGAGTTCAGCCGATTGGGAGTGCGGCCAAAGGGTCAGGGAGGACTGGATCGGAAGCTTATCCCTCCCGCGGTAGTAGCTCACCGAGATGTCGTATCCTTTCAGATTGTTCGCTAAAAACCTCAAACCGAAGGATGACGTTTCACCTAGCTTGTTTTCGGGCAGCTTGATCTCCTGTTTCATCTCGCCGAGGGTCATTCCCTGAGGAGGATTTATCCCCTGATTTTCCATCAGCCCGGCGGTCCACTCCGGAGGCGGAAGGATGGATGGGGTGAAGACGGGGACGAAGACGCCGGTCAGGGTCAGATCCGTCTCCCCGACGCTCCAGTAAAGGGACGCCTTGATAGAATTAGCCCCGAGCTTTTCGCCGAAATCGAACACGTCCTCCAGATCATCCGGGCAGATGTTGCTCGTGGGATTTATCCTGTCGGCCGTGCCCCAGACCACGATCTGCTTTCCCAGCCGCAGGTCCAGGTTATCGATCAGGAAGCTGTAGACGTCCAGATACGCTTCCTTCAGATCGATGCTCCACGGGGTAGCTCTGTCCCTCTCGAATCTCTGCAGATCGGCGAGCGTCTTGACGCTTGGGAACCCCAACCCGCGGATGGACGTTTCCCCAAAGAGATGAAGCTTTTCCGATGGACTGCCTTCAAGCTTCAGATCGATCTCGCTTCGGTTCCACGTGAACTCCCTCTCACCTTGAACCCTAAACCTTGCATCGGTTTGAAGGTAACCGTTTAGCGACACATCCGCTGATGCCAAGGCGGTGAAGAGGAGGAACGCTGCGGTTAAAAGAGATATCCCTTTCATCTCTCACCTCGTCCTTCTAAGGTATCTGGGCGTGAAGATCCTATCGCTCAAACCCGTATCGAACTCTATTTTATCCTGGATCATCTTGGTGGAGTGGTTCTCCTTGAGATCCCTCATCTCCATCTCCTTTGCGGTCCAGTACTTTCCGATCTTAGTGATCTTTCTCCTCTCCAGCACCTTCTTCAGCTCGCCCTTCTTGTCGTAGTATTCGATCTTGACGGAGACGAAGTTATCCTTCCTGGCCCACATCTTAAGCCTGCTGTAATCCTTCTTGACGCCCGGTTTAGGGATAAGCTCGAGTATGTAGAACTCCTCGGTCGTCTCCAGCAGTTTGGGGTTGTAATCCTTGGAGAACCTGAAGGTGCTGAGGTCATCGTAGGTGAAATCCGTGCCGGCGAATTTGGTGTTTTTGACGTGCGATGCGATCCTTCTGATCTTGTGGAAGGCGGGCATGTAGATGTACTGGACGTCGTTAGGCAGGGCGAGAAAACCGATCCCCTTTTGGTCGGCAGGCTCGAGGAACCGGATAAGCCGTTTCTCGGTACCTTTCTGGAAGCTCTCCGCCTTCCGAACCTTCTCGTTGCCTTTGGAATCAATCAAGATCGTCTTCATTATCATGTGGATATCCTTGGGGGCATTTGCCACCTCATCTACCTTCTTAAGCACCTCCTCGCCCGTGAGGGCGTATGAGGAGAGAGCGAAGCTGAGGGTCAGGCCGAAGGTTAACGTGATCGCAAGGATCATTCTTAAGGCTCTCATCTTCATCTTCCTCCTTCTTTTTTATCGTTTTCGCTTATGTTCTACCTTGCTTACTAGGAGCATCGCTGGCAGATAGGTTATCGCCGAAAGCGCGCTCACTATCATGGTCATGGCGACCATCCAACCAAACTGCCTGATAGGGGTGAGTTGCCCCATAAGCAATACGGAGAATCCCAAGGCTACGGTGAGGGCGTTTATCAGGATCGCCCTGCCGGTGGTCTCAAGCGTTCTCGCCAGAGCTGGCCCTGGGTTTAAAAGCCGCTTAAGCTCGATCTTGTATCTGCTGGAGAAATGTATGGAGTAGTCTATCCCGATACCTATCGCCACGCTGGCTATCATCATCGTGGCAAAATCCAAAGCTACGCCAGCATACGCCATCACGGCGAAATTTATCAGAACGGTCAGCAAGATAGGCGACGAGGTGATCAGACCCACTTTAGCGGATCGGTGTTGGATCGAAAGGAGTATGAATACCAGCACGAAGGCTATAACGAAACTTTGAATCTGACTTTTAAGCAGGTTTCTGTCCAGCCGTTTGTAAACTGCCGGCATACCGGATTGTTTGGCCGAGATCTCAACCTCTCTCTGAACGGCTTTCACGTCTATCCCTGGAGGCATTCCCCATACCCCCTCGTTGATCACCCACAGGTCTTCATACAGGTCATCCCTGAAATCCGGGTCGTCGCGTAGCTTCTGGGGGAAGAGGGGCAATAGCTGGGCTATAGCTGCCTGGACTTTGGATTTACCCCATACCTCCCGGATCTTAGCGGCCAACGTCTCTGCGGTGAGATCTGCGGCCTCAGGGTCCTCATCTAGGATATCCTTGGGTATCGTTCGCCTCAGGAGATCGAGATACTCGGACTTTGAGGTTCGACCGGAGGATGCCATCTTCAAGATCCCCTCCACGAGCGGATCAATTAAATTCTCAGGCACCATAACCTCCGATTCCATCTCGAAGTAGTAGCGCAGTTCCCTCCTCAGCTCCTCAAGCATTCCCTCGGTGAGGACGACATCCGCCTCCAATGCCTTCCTCACAACGGCTTTGAGCGAGGAGCTTTCGATCTTGAAATCGGGATCTCGAGCTGTGGCGTCGAAATATATCTCCTCGGCGATCTCACTGTAGAGCCATTCCTTCGCCTTGGTCAATTCATCGGGATTTAACAGGGAAACCTGAACTACCTCGATTTTGGGACTCATCCTCGAGATGTAACGGTCAATCGAGTTGACTATTTCCAGGCCTATCGCCGTGTCGGACGTGCCCAGTTGGGCCTGGATGAGCCCTTCTGTCTGATCCCCGTTGACAAGCTGCTTGAGTATGTCCTTCCCCTCGATAAAGAACCACAGGTTAGCCACACCCTCGGGCGTTTCAGGTATGGTGGGATGATCGTTCATGACCTTGTTCATCTCGCAGATCAGATCGGCTATTGATTGGGCGTTGCTGGCATATGGGAGGGAGTTGAGGAATTTCTCCATCCGTCGCATCTCTTTGAGAACGAACGGGTCCTTCATATTGCCTTTGACGACTATCTGGATGGGGATCGAGCCGCCGAAATTGGCCCTCATCATCTCCTCGGTTATACGGATATCGCTGTCCTTCGGAAGATACTCCAGCATGTTCACCTCACGTTTGATCCTGGGCAATCCTATGATGGCTACAAGAGCTATGATGAGCGACACGGCTATTATGATCTTTTCGCGTCTCAGGATGAAATCGGCGAGCCTGCTCATGATTCGGACGAAGAGATGATCGTTCACCCCAGAGTTACTTTGTTCTTCCCCTGTCTTCAGAAGTGAAAGTATTGCTGGGATGAAGGAGAGAGAAATGACCATCGTAAACCCAACACCTATCGCGGTGAAAACGCCGAAGTGGGTAATCGAGGTGATATACGCCCCGATGAAGGAGAGGAAGCCTATCAGGGTCGTGAGCCCTGAAAGCAGGATCGGCATCCCCACCTCACTTAAAGCCTTCTCCGTTTTAGCCCTTCTATCCTCCTCACCTTCCTCGTAATACTTGGAGATCATGTGAATTCCGTAAGCGCTGCCTATAGCTATAAGCAGAACCGGCGTGACGTTTGAGATGATCGAAAGCGGCACCTTCAGCCAGCCCATCAGCCCTATGGCCCACACCGTGCCTATCAGAACTGCCGTCAGGGGAAGAACAACCCCTCGGATCGAACGGAAGCTGAAGAACAACACCAGAATAACCACGAGAACTACCGTGGGAACCAGCTTTTTCAGGTCTTTGAGTATGATCCCCTGAGCCTCGAGGATCTGCAGGGGCAGACCGCTGTAGTAGACTTTTACCCCGTTTCGCTTAGATTCCGTAATCTCCTTTATCCTCCGGGCAACTCCGGGTCTATCGGCGTCTTGGCGAAGGCGGCAGATGATAAGCGTGATCCGCCCATCAGCCGAGACGATCTTCCCGCGATACATCTTCTTAGAGAGGACATACTCCCTGAGCCTTTTCAGCTCCTCTGAGGTTGAAGGAAGGTTATCTTTATCGATCAGCTTCCTGACCTCAAGACCACCCTCTACCTTGCGTATGTCGAGGATATCGGTCAGGCTCATTACCGAGGCGACCCCATCAAGGCTCTTGAACGCCTCTGTCAGATCCCTGATAAGCCTCAGCGTCGAAAGTGAAAAGACATCGTCTGTCTCGATCCCCACCATCGCCAGCAAATTCCCGCTGTATTCCTCCCCTATCCGGTTGAAAAGCTTGACGACAGGGTCATCAGGTTTCAGATAGCTGATGATGTCACTGTTAACCCATAGACGCGTAAGCCCAAGAGCGAAGAAGCCCGTCAGAACGATTGTCCCGACAATCACCAATAGCCTGTGTCTTAGAACAAGCTCCGCAAACCTTTCCATCGTTCCTCCCCTTCATGAAAGTTAAGGTTATCAAGTGAGAAACGTAAACGCTGCGCCTAAAAGCGCTTTGGAGTTAAACCTCCAGATATGTGAATACTCGACCGTCCCGTAGTCGTTACAGATGTGGCATCGATGACTGAGTCTCTGATACTCCTTGTATTCCCTCATCTTCAGCACCTCGCCGATGGGGGTTTTAACGAGGTTGGCCAAGGGTTTACGGCTGAGGCAGATCCGAACGTCACCGTTAGGCTGAACGGTGAGGCATACCTCAAGCGAATGGCATTTATATCTCCTCTTACCGCCGATGAAGGTATCGAGATACGCCAGAGAGTTGTTTATCCTGTGGCCGCGCAGCTTATAACTTCTGATCAGCTTGAATATCTCGCTTTCCTCCTCCGGCGGAAGCTTGAAGGATGAGACGTTACGGGTTGAAAAGGGCATGTATGTGTTCATCGACTCGAAGGTTATCGAGACACCCAGTTGATCGGCGAGGGATATCATCCCTTTCACATACCTACCGTTCAATCTCGTTATAACGCAGTTTATGGATATCTTCATCTTGGGCTTAACCTGCTTAGCTCGGTAAATCCCTCGAACTGCCTTTCGGAATAGCCCCGGATATCCCCTGAACAGATCGTGTTCCTCGGAGGGGAAATCTATCGAGACGATGAGGGCATCCAGGTTCGGACAAAGCTCAGGGGCTATCTCCTCGAGCCGGTATCCGTTTGTGATGAGCAGAGTCACGAACCCCATCTCGCGTGCTCCTCGGACGATCTGAACTATATCGTCTCTGATGAGCGGCTCCCCTCCCCACAACACGACCGCAGCAAATCCGTTACGCCTGGCATCCTCGTAGATCGAAAGCACCTGATCGGTCGAGAGCTCCTCCTCACCGTAACCGCGCCAAAGGCATATCGGGCAGCGGCAGTTACACCTTGAGGTCACCAGATGGGAGAGGAGAAAAGGACGATGGGTGACGAACCTCGTCCTGATTACGGCGATGAAAGCTTTCAGAAGGAAAAGAACACGTCCGCCCTTCTTAACCATCACCTAAATGCTTCTTCCTCCGGCGAAGCCATAGCCGTAAGCTTCTCTGGACGTGATTTACTTCCGGCGAGAATTATCAGTCCGACCATAACCCACGCGATCTTCCTCAGCCTTTTGACTATCCCCATCGAAAGCCCCACTGTGGGGTCAAGTCCCATCGCTTTGAAAATATACACCTGTCCCCCCTCTGATGCCCCGAGGCCGGAGGGAAGAAAAGCGAAAAGCGTGACGATCAGCACCGTAAGGGAAGCTATGAGCCAGGCGGAGATAAAGCTGACGCTGATGTCCCAAAACCTCAATATGATCCACGTCTCCAGGATTCCCCCTATCATCCTCGCGGATAAATGCATGATCAAAGCCAGGAAGAACTTATCCTTATGATCCCGGTAAAATGAGGAGAGATATTCATCGAAGGTAAGGGTTTTCACATCTTTCCTGACCAGCTTAACCTTTCTGAGCGCCCTCACCACCGAGGAACCGGGGGCGTGGAGCTGGGCGAATATCAGGAGGAGCATGAAAATCGCCCCGGTAACCGTTATTGTCAGTATGGCCACCTTAAACCTCAACGGGAGGGTGAGATACCTGAACCCCAAGACCACGCCGCTCATGGCGAAGAGGATTCCGGCGAGGCTGGAGATCGTCCTGTCTATCACCACCGATGCCATCCCGCGGCTGAAAGGGAGCTCATCCCTTATCAGGGCCGCCTTTAACGGCTCTCCGCCGAGGCTCATAAACGGTATCGTGGCGTTGATCGCCTCGCCGGCAAGCCAGGCTTTAAATAGCTTGAGGAATTTTACCCTGCGTTCAACCCTGATGACCGTTAACCATGCCCCCGTGTTAAGCGACTCATATGAAAGGCACAACACGAGGATCGGCACGAACTTCCATTTGAGCGATTTTAAATTCATCCAGATCGGGTGAGGGCCAATTTTGAATGTGAAAAGGGCGAGCACAAGCATGCCGAGAGCTGATCCTGCCAGTCTGAGCCATTTCATCACAGACCACCTGATCTGATGATCGTTATCAATAGCCAAAGCCCCAGGATGGATGAGATGGCCAGTCCGATCCCACCCAGGGTTGATGCCCCTCCCCTGGAATGCATGACGATAGCCGAGGCGACAACCAGAGCGGCGGTTATGAGGCCGAACGTGAGCCGGTTGACGGATCTGCTGAGCTCCGTTAAGAAGATATTCAGCCGTTCCCACTCCGCCGTTATCTTCAAGTTGCCTTTTTTGAGCTTAGCAGATATCACCCTTGCATCGATCGGGAGCGATCTGACCAAGTCGAGGGAATCCTGGGCGAATTCCATCGCCTCTTTGGCAAGCCGGGATGGGTTCAGCTTACGGGCGGTCATCCTGAGAACATAGGGTTTGGCGAGGGCGAACATATCGAACTGGGGGTCAAGCAGCCTACCCACACCTTCCATCGTCACCAACGCCCTGAGCATCAGCGTGTAGCTTGATGGCACCTTCACCCTGTGTGATCGGACGATCCACATCAACTCGTCCATGATAGCCCTCATGTCGAGCTGATAAAGCGGGCGTTTGTAGTATCTATCCAGAAAATCGGAGATATCCCTCTTCAGCTCGTCGGTATCCCGCGTTTCCTCCAGCATTCCGAGCTGATAGAGCGTTCTGACTATCAATCCGGCGTCCTTATACACCATCCCCGCTAGCAGCCGACCCAGCGACTCCATCTCTTCGGGGGTTAATCTACCCACCATGCCGAAATCCACCGGGACGATGACGTTACCCTCGATCACAAATATGTTGCCGGGATGGGGATCGGCGTGGAAGAAGCCATGTTCGAAGACCTCCTTCAGGACGGCTTTGGCGCCGTTTAGGGCCACAGTTCTTCTGTCCAGCCCCAGCGACTCGAATCTCTCCACATCTGAGATCTTGATCCCGTCCACGAACTCCATCGTCAGAACCCTTCCCGTGGTCAGCTCCCGGTACACCTTAGGAACGTAGACGGTGGGATCGTTCTGGAAGTTCTGGGCGAACCGGAGCATGTTATTCCCCTCTCTGGTGAAATCCAGCTCTCGATAGATGCTCTTGGCGAACTCGTTTACGATCCCAACGGGGTCGAAGGGCGCTTCGTCGCCGAGCCGTCTCTTTGCTATCCCGGCTATCTGAAGGAGGATATCTATGTCCGTCTCGATCACCCTTCTGATGCCGGGACGCTGGACTTTAACCGCCACAGGCTCACCGTTAAGCTCGGCCTTATGAACCTGGGCGAGCGAGGCGGCGGCTATGGGGAGAGGGTCGAAGCGGGAGAACCTGGACTCCAAGGGAGCTTTGAACTCCTCTTCCAGCACTCCTTTGACCTCCTCGAAATCGCACGGCGGAACCATGTCCTGGAGCTTTTTGAACTCCTCGGCGAATTCAGGGGTGATCAGGTCGGGGCGCATGCTGAGCATCTGGCCGAGTTTTATGAAGGTCGGGCCCAGCTCTTGAAGCGCCAGTCTCGCCCGCTCAGCCCTCTCGAGCTCCTTTATCTCCTTAGGGGCCCTCCACCGCCGTTTGACGGAGCTTATGAGATCGCCGAACCCGTATTTGACCAGAACCTTCAGTATCTGCCGATACCGCCCTATGTCCCTGTATATCCTACTGAACCCCTTCACTTTTCCTCTCTTCTCCAAGTGCTGCATCGATCGTCGTATTCACGGCGGATTTAATCGCCAGGAGCACCTCGCGCCTGGCGTTTTCCAGATGTCGGGCCGCCTCCGAGGATCTGACCTCTTTGATTAAGCTTAAGAGCCGACGGATAACCATCCCTTTTCACCTCCTTTACCGATTTGGACCTTATCAACTGCCTCGCCTATGACTTCATTCCACGCCTCCCTGTTGTTTATACATCCCGGATCGGGAGCGGTGGGGTCGCCGAAATAGGCGTATGCCCTCGCTCGGCATCCACCGCATATATCCCTGAACTCGCACACCTTACAGTGCCCCTTCAGGTTTTCCCTGTCCCTCAATATCCTGAAAACATCGGCCTCCTCCCATATCTCCTTCAGACTCTGCTCCCTCAGATCTCCCACTACCAGATCCTCCATGAAAACACACGGGGTCACTTTCCCGTCGGGCTGAATGCAACAGTATGCCCTCCCAGCTCCGCATCCTCCCAGATATTCGGCCACATGTTTGGCCGATCTGCTCCTTGTCTTCATCGCATAGTGCATGACGACGGGGATATCGGGCGACGCATAGCAGACCCTGGCAAGCTGAGGTGCTGTGGCGCATACCGCTATCCTCTTCTCGTTTATATACCCGTAGATCCTCCTCAGCATCTCCTCCCTCTCCTGAGGTGAAAGGTCTATCGAGGCGGACTCCCCTCCCCTGCCCGTCGGGACGAAGTTGAAGGCGAAGAATTTCCTGACGCCCAGGAGGAGGGCCAGATGATATAGATCGTCAAGCTCATCCAGGTTCAGCTTGGTTATCGTGGATGCTATCCCCACCTCCATCCCGGCTTTTACAGCCCTCTTGATCCCGTCAACTGTTCTCTGCCAGCTCCCCTCCACGCCTCTGAAAGCGTCATGCTTGTGGGAATCGGCGCTGTCTAGGGAGACCTCCAGGTAATCCACCCCTGCCTCTTTCAGCTTCCTAACCATCTCCTCGCTCAAGAGGGTTCCGTTTGTGGCTACGGTGACCCACAATCCCCTCTCCTTGGCGTGCCGGATGACGGGGATGAGATGTGGGCTCACCAGCGGCTCCCCTCCCGATATCCCAAGTATCGGCACTACCATATCGGCTACTTGATCGACGACGTTCAGTTTCTCGTCGAGAGAGAGCTCGTTCGGATATAACGACCTTCCCCTCCACTGGTAGCAATGTTTGCACCTCAGGTTACAGGCGTTCGTGAAGTTCCAGACGATCATGATCGGCGCCACAAGCGTCTGAGGACGGTTGAGGCCGTAAGACCCGAGGGTCTTAACCCCCAAAAACAACATCCTCCTATACAGCTGAGAGCTCAATACGGAGCTGACGAATCGATCGGTGTGGAGTCCCCTCTGGAAGAGGTGCAGGGCAGAGAGGAGCAGCCGAAGCTCCACCCTCTCCTTGATGCTGAGCTTCCCATCTCCCTCCTCGGAGAGAAGCATCCTCGCAAGGGGAGGGTTCTCGCCCTCTGTGAGGTTTCTGAGAAGCGATCTCACAGGGGAGGAAGAGAGGGTTTCCTCAAACATCTTCAATTTCAGATTCATCGCTTTCCTCCTTCAAATCAGCGTCATCGCCGCCCCGGATAGGAGCGGGATGGTGAGGTTGTCGTCCGGGGGTATGGGCGCCAGTTCGGCGAGCGTGGCAACTGCTGCCCCGAGGACAACCTTTCTGAAATCCATGCCGTAAAGAGAGATCGGAACGAGCCCGATCATCAGACAGAAGACAAAGCAGGCGATTGCCCCTTCAACCGTCTTCCCCCTCCACAGTCTGAGCTCCCCCAATATAGATCCCGCCGCCACACCTGCTGCATCCCCGACGGCGAGGAAGAGGATCGCTGTGGCGGCTATCTCCCTCCTGAAGATAAGCGCTGTCGCCAGCGTGCCTATGAGGAAATAGATGTGTCCGGCAACCTTCCCCTCCTCCTCTTCCCTGACCAGCGTGTGAAACCGGAGCATGAACCATCTATTTGCTCTCTCATTCCTCAGACGAATCGCCTCGAACGAAAGCGCCAAGATCAACGCCGATCCCAAGGCGGCTATCACCCCATTTTTCGGGAGAAAAAGGATCAGGACCGAAGCCACGCCCACTATCAGATGGAGCAAGCTTCTCCACGGCTTAAATCTCTCACCGATCGTTAAGAGCTGTTCTCCTCCGCTTTTTATCTGCCGCAGATAGAGGAACAGCCTTTCCATAGCGATTTCCCGCCTTTACGGAGCTGAGAGAGGAAATACCCGAGGATCAGCCAGACGGTCTTCACGCTCGGCCCGATCCTAGAGAAGTTAAAGATTCTCCGGGGCCTCAAATAGAACCTCTTGTAGGCCTTTCTGAGCAGCTTCTCCTTCTGCCTGGCGGTGAGCCGATCTGAATCGAAGACCGCATGAACGCAGTCATATTTCGTCCAATCCCTCACCTTTATCCTGTCCCTGACCATATCGAAGATCTCCGTTCCGGGGTATGGGGTGAGGATCGAGAACTGACATTGCTCAGGATCGAGCCTCAACGCGTATTCGATCGTCCTCTCACACTCCTCCTTCCCCTCGTTTAGGGCGCCGAGTATGAAGGAGCCGAGGGTTTGAATGCCATGTTTTCTCAGCAGATCGATCGCCTTTTCGTTCACGTCGGGTGAGGTTTTCTTGTGGTAAAACTTGAGCGTTTCGGGGTTCGGGCTTTCAAGGCCGATGAAGATCGTGCAGCAGCCTGCCTCGGCCATCCTCTCGACCATATCCTCATTCCTGAGGATGGTGTCCGCCCTGGACATACACCACCAGGCTATATCGATTTTCCTCTCGATGATCAGATCGCATGTCCGTTTGACCCTCTCCGGTCTGACGGTGAAGTTGTCGTCCGTGAAGATTATCCCCTCAAACCCATATTCCTCCACGACATGTTCTATCTCGTCCACCACCGCCTCGGGCGACCTGGGTCTCCAGATCCTCCCGTTCATCCTGGGTATCACGCAGAAGGAGCATCTGAAAGGACAGCCCCTGCTCGTTATGATGGGAGTTGAGAGTTTCGTCCTTTTGAGGCAGGTTTTGTAGTTCTCCCTGACCCCAGCCAGATCTCTGGCTGGATAGGGAAGGGAGTCGAGATCCATCACGGGAGGTCTGTCGGGGTTATGGACGACACGCCCTGTTTCCCCCTCAAGCCATGAGATGCCGGGGATCTTTGACGGATCGAACCTCTCCCCCTGGAGGGCGTCTACAAGCTCCAGCATCGTCATCTCGCCCTCGCCCCTCACCACGAAGTCCACCAGTCCGGTCTTAAGCGTCTCCTCAGCGGTGAAAGTAACATGTGGTCCTCCCATGACGACGACCTTCCCCTCTTCTTTCGCCCTCCTGGCCAGCTCCAGCCCGAATGGATATTGAGGGGTGCAGCATGATATGCCGATGATATCCGGCTCCGATAGGTCGGCTTTCTGACCTTTAACCGTGAGGTCCGCGAGCTTGACGTCGTGGCCCCCCTCCCTGAGAACCGAGGCGACATACATGAGCCCCATCGGGGGCAATGACATGTTCAAGGCGTCATAAACCCCGCTCGGAAAGGGCGGATTCAGCAGAAGAACCCTCATCCCCGAACCTCCCTCTCAGAGGGAACTTCCTCGCTCCGATATCCCCCTCCACCATCCCCGCAATTTTCCTCTTCAAACCTTCCTCCTCCAAACCCCTGAAGATCAACACCTTCGCTCCCGGTCCCGCTTTAGGATCATCGCTTCTCAATCCCCCTGAACAGCACCGGCAACAGCAGATCTATCGCACGCTCGATCTCGATTATGTTCTGTTCGACCGTCCAGGGGAACTCAAGACCTTTCAGCGCGAAGACCAGCACCACGGCTGTAAGCCTCGTATCGGAGACATCGAACAGACCCTGCCGAACCCCCTCCTCGAGTATGGCTTGCATCGTGTCTATCTCCCAGTTGGTCAACCTCTGCCTCTCCCGCTCCACGAATGCGTAATGATCCAGATATTCAGCCGTGAGTGTTTCATAGTAATTTGCCAGCTCCTTGAGGACTACAGATCTGGTCCGGACAAAAGCTCTGATCTTATCATGAGGCGATTTGGCCTTTGAGAGATTCTCTTCCATTCTTCTCCTGTATATCTCAAACTCCTCCTTGATGACCGCCCGGAAGATATCCTCCTTACCCTTGAAGTAGTAGTAAAGCGTGGCCTTCCCCATACCACATGCGGATGCGATGTCCTCCATAGTGGTCTTCTTCATACCGTATCTGGCGAAAAGTTCTCTGGCTTTTTTAACGATGAGCTCTTTCTTCCCCTCATCATTCATCGTGACCTCCTCTCATCTCCAAAGGAGATGAGCTTCCTCCTTCATCGAGGCGGCTTACATCGGAGGAACGAGGAGAAAGGAAATCCGTTGCACGTTTAACGTTGTAACGTTTTCCGTCCTAGTTCCTCGTTCCTTAACCTTTGCAGAGGCCCTCCTCTCCAGAGGCTTAACTTCGGACCGGTCCGGCCCTAGGGTTTTGTACCAAAGGTATTATATACCACAACCGAAGATAAGAACAAATCGCCTTTCATCCCACCCTTAAAGGAGTGGGCTTTTCCAGTGGGAGATCGTAAACCCTTCGACTAAGTTGGTTTTTCACCGAAGCATCTCCACTACCTTTTCGAACACCTTCTGCACCGGAAGTTCCCTTAAGCAGGCATATTCCGGCTCGGCATTGCACGTCATGTTCGGGAAAAACCCCACCTTGTTGTAACATGGTTGACACTTCAGTCCGAGCGATACGACCGCTCCCTTCCGGCTAAACGGTCCCGTCGCCTGAGGATTGGTCGGGCCGAATATCCCTAAGACGGGCGTTCCCATCGCTGCTGCCATGTGCATCGGGGCGGAGTCGTTGGCGACGAACAGGTCACATCGTCTTATCAGCGCTGCCGTCGCCCTTATCGGCATCGTGTCAACCGGGATGGGATCGCCTCCCGCCATCTCTGCCACCTTCCTTTTCAAACCCTCCTCCTCTAAACCCCCAAAGATCAACACCTTCGCTCCCGGATACTCCTCAACTATTTTGTCTATCAGCTTGGCAAATCTCCTGGCGGGCCACCGCTTCATAACCCATACGTTTCCTCCAGGATGAATCCCTATCACCAAATCAGAGGGCTTTATCCCATGAACCTTCAGAAATCCATCCGCCATCCTTTCATCCTCCTCATTCGGCCAAAGCTCGAGACCCGGTATCTCCCCCTCCGGCTCTATACCTATGAATTTGAGAAGCTCGATGTTCTGAAGCACGTGATGTTTGGCTGGGTCAACCCTGAGCCTCTCATGAAGCAGGAAGGAAAACCCCAGCGCCCTCCAGATCAACGCCCCCGAAGCGGGCAAAAGATATCCGACCCTGCGTTTGGCCCTCATAAATCTGGCTATGATGTTGTCTATGCCCATATAAAACGAGGCATATGAGACGGAGGTGGTGATGCAGATGTCGAACTTGTAATCCCTCATCATCCTCCAAAGCAGCCTGGCATTCTTCATAATCAAATCGGGTATAATCACTCCGTCGGTTTCCACCTTCCGAACCTCATCCACATACGGACATGTCTCGAAGAGCTGTCTTGCGCCTTCGGGCAGGACGCCGAGTACGATGTGGGCGTGAGGTATCCTTCGACGTAACAGCTTGAGCATTGGCACGGTCATGATCATATCGCCTATCCCCGATGTGGTTGAGAAAACAAGGACTTTCACGGAGATATCCCGTCTCTCCGTTATCAAACGTTCGACTAAAAAGGTTTTTTGGTCGAAATAAATTATATCAAATTTCAAGCGGATATGCAAGAAGGACTGAAGCTAACGGCTGATGGCTTGAAATCGTTGAAAAGCCCTGCCGAATGTGATATAATCGCATTCGTCTCGAATCTTCCGAGGAGGTCGATAGATTTGAAGGTGCTTGTAACAGGTGCTTCCGGTCAGGTCGGTTCAAGACTGGTGAGGGCCCTTCTCAAACGAAATCATGAGGTGAGGGGATTGATCCTTCCTGGCGACCCGGCCCGGAGCAGGCTCGATGGACTTGACATCGAGCTGATGGAAGGAAACCTGCTGGACATGTCGGCCGCGGAGAGGGCCGTGGAGGGCGTAGATGGCGTGATCCATACGGCCAATCTCGTCTCACCGCTTCCGGGGATGTCCGAGACGGAGTTCTTCGATAACAACGTCCGAGGCACGTTCAACCTAGCAAAAGCGGCCTCAAGGCGTGCCGACAGATTGGTGAAGTTCGTCCATATAAGCTCCTCATCCGTGTATCCGAACGACGCCCATATCATCGCTACCTGTTATAATCCCGTCGATGAGCTACATCCGCTCCGACCCGTGGGGACATATGGTTTAAGCAAGCTGTTGGGCGAGAAGGTTGTGGAGACGACCGCGCGGGAGACAGGACTGCGCACGGCGATCATCCGTCCGACGGGCATCTGCTCCGGCACCGCCATCCTCAGCCGATGGACGGTAAGCTTCGTGTGCGTCATACTGAAAGCCGGTCAGAGTCATCCGGAAGGTTCCCTGTTCATGCCCGATGGGAGGGAATTGTGGCGCGATCTGGAGACGAAGGCACCGGGAGATGCCCTCTGCGCCGTCTACGATGAGGAAGGACGCCCCTGGATCCAGCAACCCGTGGACGCCCGTGACGTCGCCCTGGGATGTATCTGTGCCCTGGAGAACGACGCCTCCACGGGCGAGGTATTCAACGTCAGCGCGCCTAGGCCGATTACTTTCCGGGAGGCAGCCTATACGATCGCAAAGGCCACCGGCAAACCGGTGATCGAATACAAGGTGCCCGTGAGGTGGGTCTTCGACCTGGATAACACGAAGGCGAGATGTATGATCGGATACCGGCCGAGGTGGGGGATCGGCGAGATGGTCGAATCCGCTCTAAAGGTGCAGCGGGGCGAGGGCGAGGATTTCGAATAGCTCTCCTCGTCCGATGAGATCAGATATCCGTAATCGGAGGCATAGACGCTCGACCCTGTTATCGCGCTTCCGCCGGAGCTTCCGGGGGATCTCCTGCAGAAGAAGCTCACCCTGTAGAGGGTTCGGGGTTTGAGCTTGAATTGGGGGGCGAACCAGTAGTTGGAGTCCTCGCCCGTCCCTGTGATGCTTATGCTTCTCGATCCGGCATGTCCTTTCTCCTCCCATCTCCCCTCGCCCCTGGAAAGCCTCCACCCGTAGGGCAGGTTATCCCCATCCTCAAAGGAGGGGTTTGGAACGTCTTGAGAGGCCTATTATCCATACCAGAGACCTGAAGTCCTTATGGATCTCGGAGTTTAACCTCCTCACCTCAGATCTCAGCTCGCCCATCTCAGTTCTCAACCCATCGATCCTGGTATGCATCTCCGCCCGCATATCGCTTATCTCAGATCTCAAGCCGGTTATCTCTCCCCTCAGGGTATCCGTCTCGGACTTCACGGCGTTGCGCAGGTCGCTTATCTCCACCTCTATGTGATTCAGCCTCTGATATCCCTCTCCTCCGTAGCTTCATCCATCGCCCTATTTCCCTTCCCTTTGGATTGATGTCTAAGACACCTCTCAGGATTTTACCTCATATCAGCTTTACGTTCAAGGCAGCAGCCTCTCCATGGATATGCCCATTCTACCCCATGCCTCATGTCTTCTGAATCCCTCGGCATAAGCCACTCCGGCCTGCAGTCCACGGAACTTATTGACCGTCCGGACGAAATCCAGGATATCGACCCCATCGTGCTCCATCAGCCATTTGACCTGACTCTCGTGACAGCTCAACATCTTCAGCTTCGTCTCGATATCCTCGGTTATGTCCACATAATCGGTAGGCAGAAATCCTATCCCCGCCAAAGTGTCCATGTAATAGACGGGAGGTATCCAATCGAGCGGCGGTGATTCGGTCTCGATGTTGGGCACGCTCGCCAGAAAACCTGCCGTCGTGGCTAGGCGGCTGACGATGCGGTGATCCTCGTGATAGTCGTTGGGATCGTGTGTGATTATCAGGTTCGCCCGAACCTTGCGGATCGCCTCTATAAATCGCAGTCTCGTCTCCTTGTCGTCGAATATGAACTCATCCTGATACCCCAGCCATATCATCTCCGCTCCTATGACGGAGCAGGATCGTTCGGCCTCTCCGCGTCTCACTTCCCTAAGCTCATCCGGCTTTATGATGACGTGGCCGAACTGCCCATCGGTGGCGTAGCAGATGGCGATTTTATGGCCCAGGCGGGCATATTTGGCCAGCGTTCCGGCACAAAGTATCTCGACGTCGTCCGGATGGGCGCCGATCGCTATAACGCTTATCCTCTCCATTCCCTCGCCTCCCAGGGAGAGCGTTGATTCGGTCTGAAAAATGGTGATATAATTCTATTAGGTTTTGAGGGGTGAGTCAACGGGGATAAAGTTGGCTCATCGATGAGGGGAGGCGATGAGCGGTGGAGGAATGATCCGCATCCGAATTGAGGGACACATCACCTGGCGTAGGGCGGCATTTTACATGCCGCCGGGATGCGGCGGGGGATAGATAAAGGAACCGCCCTACGAATCGTAGGCGAGGCATTCAGGAGGAAATGCTTCGCCCTCACCCAAACATCCCCTCGATTTCCCCAAGGGATTCCGCCACCTCCACCGCGTTCTTCAGAGCCCTGAGCCTCTCAACGGGCGTGTCCTCCTTCAGCCTCTCCATCAGCCTTGTCCCCTCAACACCGAACTTCACCTTCAGCAGGCTCTCTATCGCCTCCCTAAGACCTTCCTGCAACCCCTGCTGAAGACCCTGTTGGATTCCCTGCTTGATGCCTTCTCTTATGCCTTCCTCCTTGATTATCTCATAGGCTGCAGACTGTATCATGATATCCCTCCTTCGTCTGACTAATTCCTTCGCCATCTCCCTAGACCTCAACCCCGCAAATATCGCCATCGCAGTCAGCAGATCCGCCTTCTCTGACATGCTCAATCCACTCCTGTATATCTCCTCTTCAGCTTCTCTCACCACCTCCTCCCCTCCTCTCATCACGGGGAGAAACGGATAAAGCCGTATCTCACCCCTCTCGTAGATCTCCCTCCCATCCATCTCCCACATCCTCAAAAGCCTGAACCTAAACCGCACGTGCTCGTCCTCATACTCCTCCCTCGCCACCCTGCTAGGCATGAACAGCATCACCGCTGGCACAATCCGAATCTCATACTCCATCTTCAGCCTCGCCATATACTCCAGCAACCTCAGCGGTATCTCCCTCTCCCATCTTGTCTGGAACTCCAGGAGCAGGATGAACCTCTCATCCTCCGTCTCCACCATCAGGGGGAAGTCGCTTCTTCTGAGGCTCACGCTCTCCTGTGGCAGCCTCTCTATCAGAGAGACGTGATCGGGCTTTATCCCGAATAGCAGTTGCACGATGGAGTATCTTGCAATCTCCACTGTGACCTTTG
>JAGGXZ010000186.1 GCA_021162805.1 Candidatus Poribacteria bacterium | reverse complement strand
TTTGAGCGTCAGAATCACCATCTTTTTCACCCCCTTTCGTTTGGAGTTAGGAAAGTGGAGGGGGGAATATTTCCCCCTGCCCCTTCAGGTATTATAATACTTTCAGCCTTTTGTGTTTGACAATACCGAATGTAAAAAGGGGGGTTAGAGCATGAAGGAGAAATTGAGAAGTTATGATTATTTTCTCTGCTGGTTGTTTTCCCTCATTATCCTCCTCCCAGCAACGGTAGGCCAAGATGAAGTAATGAGCCACGCTACTAAGAGCGTCTTATCTCCTAGAGGGATGATATCACTAAGAGGATCATGGGAGAAATGCTGCTGGCTTGGGAACGATCTATGTGAGACGGACTGTATTGGCACTCTCAAGATAGTGGCTTATGATTACCGATGGTGCATCACGATATATCCGGGAGTTCCCTGCTCTATGGATCCTCCCCAAAATATAATAGCATGTGATTATCTCGATTGCTTGATTCCTGGGTGTCATCTCTGTGGTCCATCCAGTATCTCACCAATCACCGTGAAACATTGCAACGGTTATCCCTGTGAGATGGATTAAAAGGAGGGATATAGTTATGAAATTCTTTAGTTTCATCATCCCGCTGCTTTTGACAGCGATGATTATAACCAGCCCTACCTCAATTTTACCTCTTAAAGGCATCATAGAGGGATGCAAGGCTTATGACTCCTCAGTTAAAAGCGGTATGGGACACCTGAATATTAAAATGAGATGGACTGAACAGGGAAGAGATCTCGCCAGCTCTGGAAAAGCCTTCTTGGCTTTTAAAGGTGGGAAAGTTCGTTTTGACTTGGTATCTAAACGCCCTCTCCCTAATGGTAATACCGACTCTTTCAAATGGAAGCAGGTGTTTGATGGGGAAAAGACCTTGTGGATCCGAAATCATTACTATTCTGATGGCTCCACGTTCAACTGTGGAGAGATAAAAACGGGTGACATTATCGACAAAGACGATCTGATAACAAGTTATGGTGTGACCTTTTGGGGAGAACCGATAGGTGCTCTGCTGGAGAGATTAAAAAATAGCTTGGAACTTGTTGGTACGGAGAAAATAGACGGCGAGCTCTGTTATAAGATAAGATTTCCCGTTCTCGCTTTATCGAAGGTCACTCCTGATTCTCTCACCCTGAAGGGTGCTTTGGCGGAGAAGATAGTTTCACTGAAGAAATCCCTGGAAAATAAAGTTGAGCTTCTAATCAATCCGGAGAAGGGATATAGAGTACAAGAAATCAGAGTGCTTTCCCCACAGGGAATGGTCATCGGTTCAGTCTCGATCATGCTCGGTCGATATAGTGAGAACGTTTGGTTCCCCAGGGGTGTAACGGTCAAAATTTTCCGAGTAAATGAGAGATCAGGGGAAGCCCGATTATCCTTTGTAAGGACCATATCGATCGAGAAGGATTTTAGAATCAACATCGACATTCCCGATGACCTATTCGTTTTAAAGTTTCCCCGTGGGTTATCCGTCCGCGATGATCGGACAGGCAGGGTTTTCATAGCTAAGTGATGTATATGGTGGGAGGGCTATCAAAGATGAAACCCCTTGTCCTTATCGTCGCTTTTATCACCTCCTTAACCTTGCCCTCGGAGGATTCGGTCAAACATAACGGTTGTGGTCCAGAAAGCCTGCTTGCTGTCTGCAAGCTTTTCGGTATCCCCGCCTCTATAGAGGAGCTCTGTAGGCTGTCCGGTCAGGATGAGACGGGAACATCAATGTACGGGCTGTGGTATGCTGCGAAGATCAAAGGGCTCGATTGTAAAGGCGTTAAATCGGATCTCAAAGGGCTCAAGAAGATGATAGATAAAGGAGAAGTGGCCATCGCACTGGTTAAGAAAAATGGGATGAACCACTTCGTAGTGGTTGAGGACATGGCAAAAGGCAAGGTGAAGCTCATCGATCCTCCCAGTCCCCCCAAGCCCATAGATGAAGATGAATTCGGGAGGATCTTCACCGGATATGCCCTCCTGATCTTGGGAAGGAGCCATAAGCGCGGCAACACACCGGATATCTATTTCGATGAGATCAACCATAACTTCGGTAAAGTCGGACAAAACCAGGAGCTACACTACACCTTCAAATTCTGGAATAAAGGTGAAGAGCCCCTGAGGATAAAGGAGATAAGAAGCTCCTGCGGATGCACGGCGGCAGTAGTTTCAAAGGGGGAGGTGCCTCCCGGTGATATGGGGGAGATAAGAGCCCTCTTCAATACGGGTTATAGAGGGGGGAGGTTCAGAGAGGAGATACATGTCATATCGAACGATCCGAAAAAGCCCGAGGTCATTCTTACGCTTTCAGGTGAGATCGAGAGGTCGGTGGTCGCTGTGCCCGATAGGCTCTACTTCGGGGAGATAAAGGGAGGAGATCAAAGAAGGAAAAGAGTTCAGATCATAGATCTGGACGGGAAACGTCTAAATATAGAGAAGGTAAGAAGCAGTTCGAAGGGCATCAGAGTGAGGGTGAATCGGGAGAAGGATAATGAGATCACTCTAGAGGTGATCTTGAATCCCTTGAAGATGAAACTTGGAGCTTTTGAGGAGAGGATAGTTGTCTACACCAACAACGATATGAGACCTGAGATCGAGATCCCATTGAGCGGTGAGATATTGGGAGAGATAGAGCTGAAGCCGCCGAGGTTGTTTTTCGGGATGATGAGAGCAGGTGAGAGGAAGGAATTGAAGGTTGAGATTCTAAAGTCTGGCGAGGCAGATTTGAGGTTGATGTCGGTTGAAGGGGCTGGGAAACTTGTGGAGATAAAGAGGATAAAGG